>DAOOIV010000036.1 GCA_035384605.1 Phycisphaerae bacterium | reverse complement strand
CAGATACGGCAGGTCTCGGTCGCTGCGGCGACCTCGACGCTGCCCTACCATGTGGTCTTGATGGTTTTGCACGCGTTCTGGGTCGTACATCAGCAGGAGGTACACCATGCTGTTGCACAAATGCCTGAATCATGCCGCCTTGTTCTCGCTTACGCTTCTCGCCGCTTGCGGGCGTCCGGCCGCGGAGTTGAGGTTCGATCCTCAACAACGTGCCGGGTTGCATGCCATCGAGATGAACAAGCCGGCCCAGGATTTCTTCGAGGGGGCGGTTCTGGGCAACGGCGGGATGGGGGTGATCGTCTGTACGCGTCCTGATTCGGTCATGATCCATCTCGGGCACAACGGGGTTTGGGACATCCGCGTAGCCGAGAACAATCGCGAGAAGCTGGCGACGTTCGACGAATTGTGGGCCCGGCTGAAGCGCGGCATGCCGGAGGATAAGGCTTGGTTCGATGACTACTGCAAGATGGCCCGAGAGAATTACGCCCAGCCTTATCCGCGGCCCTGGCCGTGCGGATCGGTGTTGCTGGGGTTCGACCGGCGCAAGGCGGAACTGCTCGGGCATCGCGTCCGAATCGATACCGGCAGGTGCGAAGTGGAATTCCTGATCGACGGCCGGACGGTCACACTGGTTCTCTTCAACGAAATGAATGCGGATCGGCTTTGGATGCGGATGGTGGATGCCGAGGGCCGGCCGATCCAGGCGCCGTTTGACCGCGTGCGTCTGATTCCTGAAAAGGGGATGGCCACGCAAACGGCATCCACGGCGGACACGCTCTCGTTCAGGCAGGTGCTTCCGGTGCTGGGTGATGATCGTGACAAGGATAAGGCCCTGCGCGTGGCCGTGCGGGTAAACGGCCGGATCGGCGCGCCGCTGGTGCAGGACGGCCCCTTCGTGGCATGTGTGCAGTTGGAACACGGCATGGCCCGCGTTCTTTCCAAGCCCGAGGCCGAAGTCCCCGAACCCAGCGATGATGCTTTTGCCGCCGCGTCGGCCGAGGCTGCCGGGGCGTGGAAGGATTACTGGAGCCGGTCGGGCGTTCAACTGGACGACGAGTTTCTCGAGCGGACCTGGTACCGCAACATGTACTTTCTCAATTGTGCGGTGCGGCCGGGCGAGGTCTGTCCCGGCCTGTTTGCCAACTGGAGCTACGGGAACATCGGCACCGCCTGGCACGGCGATTATCACACCAACTACAATCTCCAGCAGCCATTCTGGGTGACGTTTTCGTCCAACCGAGTTGAGAAACACCTGCCATACGTGGACCTCGTGGATTTTCTTTTGCCGGTCAGCCGCGAATGGGCGAAGAACCACTACAAGCTGCCGGGGGCGTTTTTTCCGCACTCGGCGTACCCGGTTGAGATGACCATGATGCCGTATCCGGTGCCGACCTGGGGGGCGGAGGTGTGTGAGACGTCGTGGGTTGTGCAGAGCCTGTGGTGGCACTACCTGTACACCATGGACAAGGAGTTTCTGCGAGACCGGGCCTTCGGACCGATTTGCGAGGCAGTTCAGTTTCTCAATGCGTACATGCGACGGCCTGACGCCCACGGACCGCAGTGGAATGATGACAAGTACCATATCTACCCGACGGTGGTGCCAGAACTGCACGGGCTGAAAGTCGATCCGGCGTTCTCCGCCGACTGCATCGTGGACCTGACGCTGACCAAGTTCGTGTTCAAGGCTTACCTGGAGGCGTGCAAGGTGCTTGGGCGCGACCGCGAGGAGACCGAATTGGCCCGGCAGGTCCGCGAAATCCTGGATCACTTTCCGGAATACATCACCGCCCAGAGCCAGCGAGGCAAGGTGTTCGTGTCAGTCTCCGGCGAGAGCCCCGAGCAGGTCTACAACACTCCCAATCCGCTGATGCCGGTGTTCCCCGGTGAGGATATCGGGCTGCATTCGCCGAAGGAAGTGCTCGAGATTGCACTGAATACGTGGCGCAACCAGCGCAACGAAGGCGGCAACGAGCTGGTCTTCCTGAACCTCCAGGGGGCGAGGCTGGGGGTGCTGGATCTCGAGAGGTTCAAACGGCAGATCAGCTATTGCCTGATGCCCAACGGGACGTGCGCGGACATGGTTCTACAGGTCGGCGGTCGGTACTCGGATGAGACGGATTACGCCTTCATGGCGCGGATGGGCATCTGGTTTGAGAATTTCTCGCTGCCGGTAGTGGTCAACGAATGCCTTCTGCAAAGCTATACGGGACAACTGCGGTTCTTCCCGAATTGGCCGAGGGACAAAGACGCGGCGTTCCAGGATCTTCGGGCGGTGGGGGCGTTTCTGGTCAGCGCGGAAATGAAGAACGGCCGGGTGTCATGGATCCGTGTCCGCGCCGAGGTCGGCGGTCCGCTGCGGATCATCAACCCATGGCCGGGCAAGGTCGAAGTGATTCGCGGAGATGCGACGGAGACGATGAGCGGCGAGCTTCTGGAGCTCGAAACGCAAGCCGGAGAGACACTTATCTTTCGGGCGCGCAACTGATAGCTGGCCCCGGAATCCGTTCTGGGGCCTCCCGGTTGACGATTCCGATCGTCATTCAAACGCGAATGCGGAAGGGATTCCGCGAGCAGGGTGGCCCGGAAGGAATTCCGGGCCGAGCAGAAGAGTGGTCCCAGATGGGAATCTGGGACCAGCGTAATCCAAGGCGGCCTTCGGCCGCAACCAAAGAGGGCTTGGTAAGCCCCTATAGCAAAGACGGCGTTCTTACCTGACCGTGGTAAGGTTTATGAAACCATGGAAAGGAGAACGCCGTGGAACGATTCATCGACAAGCATCAGGCCCAGATCACTGGCACGATTTCCTGCTCCGACCGGATCCTGTTCAAGGGCCATCTGCTCCTGGGCCGGCCCGAGGCCATGGAACAATTCATAGCCCGGCAGGGCATTTTGATCAAGGACTTCGGAACGTTCGTCACCCGCGGCCTGCCGCCACGACGTCCGTCTGTTCGCCGCGGTGATGCGCGGTGAGCACCTGCTCAAGGGCTTCTCCAACCGAGACATCCGCCACCATCTCGGCCTCACCACCCCAAACAAGGTCGAATCCCGCCGTCAGGCCGCTTACGTCTCCCGGTTGCTCAAGCGTCTCCACCTGCATGGACTCATCGCCAAGATCCAGCGTTCTCGCCGCTGGCGCCTCACTCACAAAGGGCAGGTCCTCATGACTGCAGTCCTCATGCTCCATGACCGACACTATCCGCAGGCCTTGCACAACCACGCCGCTTGAGGCCCCAAAACATGCGCGCAAAATGCGCACCAGTTGCGACGGAAGGGACTAATGTTGATGACGATAGGAATCGTCAACCTGAAGGCCCCGGAAGGGATTCCGGGGCCAGCGGTAGGAATCGTCAACCTGAAGGCCCCGGAAGGGATTCCGGGGCCAGCGGTTGTACCGGAAGGGATTCCGGGGCCAGCAGTTGTACTTTGAATCGGGGCATCGAGTGTCATGCTACGCCTCGATCTGCCAGTCGCTATCACGGATCTCCACCGGCTGCTCCCTCCGCACTGATTCGAGCAGCTTGAGGGCGACTCGCGTGACCCGCACGGCGTCGACGACGTCACAGGGGTTCTCACCTTTGCCTTCGATGCAATCGAGGAATCGGTCGATGTGGGCGGCGTGGCCTTTGTCGGGGGAGATGAACACCGGCGGGTTCCCGGTGCGGCGGGCGTTATCGAAGGTCTCGGTCACCGCGCGGTGAAACGCCTCGATGCCGCCGTCTTCGATACCGCCGTCGATTGACTTGAACGGATATGTGCGACGAAACGGTTCATCTTCAAGGCCGCGCTGACGCAACTCGACGTGGTGCTCCATGGCCATCGTCACGTGGTTGGCGGTGACTTCGATCAGTTCCTTGGGGTAGTCGAAGTGGCCGCAGA
Source organism: Phycisphaerae bacterium (assembly GCA_035384605.1). Lineage (NCBI taxonomy): Bacteria > Pseudomonadati > Planctomycetota > Phycisphaerae > Phycisphaerae bacterium. The sequence goes on along the minus strand of DAOOIV010000036.1, from coordinate 39,703 downwards.
TGGTCTGCTGTATGGTGGCCAGCGAGCCATCTGCGAATCGCATGATCAGTGCGAAATTGCCCTGGGCCGAGCCCTCGGCGAAGACGCGGGTGATTGGCAGGGGGTTCATGAGCCACATGGCGACGTCGATGAAGTGGACCATTTCCGCAAAAAGGATTCCCTCGGCGTCGGTTAATGCCCAGTCGACCCAACTGCGGCAGTCGTCATTGACGCGGATCAGGATCTGTGTCTGCTTTTCCTGTGGCATGGCCGCTCGTTTGCCGCCGTCGCTGCGGTCAACCGAGGGGAGATGGCCCCCGGGGCCGTTGCGGGCCTTCTGAAGCAATTGGCACAGATCGTGCATGGCCGGGCTTGAGCGGCGATTGTGGTCGACGCAGACGGGCAGCCGGGCGGCGCGGCCGGCCCGCACGATTTCAACCATCTCGGCGTCGGTGTTGGCGACGGGTTTCTCGACGAAGACGGGTTTGCCCGCTTGCAGGGCGGGGATAATCAATTCGGCGCGCAGATTGGTATGCGTGGCGAGAATGATCGCGTCCACGTCGGGATCGTCGATCACCTCGTGCCAGTCGGCAGTCGCTTTGCGGGCGTGAAAGCGTTCGGCACACTCCTTCGCGACATCGGGATTGAGGTCGCAAACAACCGCCAGTTGTGCTCGGGGGTTGGCGTGAATAATCGGGAGGTGATAGAGCCTGGCGAACGCGCCACATCCGACCATAGCCAAGCGATGAACCCGCATTTCGATATCCTCGCGTCAGCGTGAATTCTATTCGATGAGCAGCACTGAACTGATCTGGAAATCGGGCACCCTGATTGTCACCACACCGTTCGCACGGCTGTCGGGCCTGATTTCCGTGCCTGCCGGGAGCAGCTTGATGCTGCGATTACCGACAAGGCTTTCTGCAAGGCGCAGCCTCGTTCCCGCGACCGTGGGCATTTCGTCGATTACCGGGTCCTGGTTGACCAGGTCATCCTTGTTGAACGTTCCGAGGCTGGCGCGGCTTTGCGGGCTGTGGACCAGATGCACGATGACGCGGTTGCCTTGGCGGTTGAGCGAGACTTCCAGGTGGACCGGCGCTTCGACGTCTGCCAGGCGCTTATCGGGAGGAATCATGTACCTCAGCAGATCGGCGACGATCTCCCGTACGGCCGAGTAACCCCATCGGGCGTAGACCTCCGGCAGCAGGGCGGCGCAATAGACGGCTTGGCCCTTGGCGAGCTTGCGACTGGTGATGGCTGCCAGCCCGGAAGGCTCATCCGAGGGTGGGCTCTGGCGTCGCGAAGTATGGATGGTTCCGTGATTCATCGCCCACACGAGCGGGGCGAGGGTCGTTGTATCCTCCAGCGGTCGGGCCGGAGCGACTTCCAAGTAGGTATACAGAACCGTAGCGGGCGGGGTTGGGAGGATCCGCGGATCGATCCGGATGTAGGCGGCCTCGTTCGCGGGCTGTGCCTCAATGCCCAACAGCTCGGCCATTCTCGCCGGCGGCTTGCCGAAAGCGAGCAGTCTGCCGCCGTTCTCGACGTATTCCTTCAACCGCGCGGTCAGCGCGTCGTCGGCCATTTTCGCCTCGGGGATGAGGACGGCCGTAAACGGCTTGAGGTCTTGCGACGGGTCGATGACGGTGAAGTGGATGCCTGAATCGAGCAGAGCGTGGCAGGGATTGTCCGCACCCATCAGTGCAATCTCTTTCGGCCGCATCAGGGCGACGTAAGGGAGGCTCTCGGAACCGGTGACGTAAGGCTCGATTCTCATAACGTCGCGCAGAACACGGCCGATGCGCTCGTAGACCGCCGGGTCGAGTTGCCCGGAGGGGTGCAGATGATCGCCGATGGTGAGCAGGCAGCCATTGGCCATGGCGGTGGCGGCGTGGACGCGAAGCATTGCCTCGCTGGTGATTCCGCCGAAGTCGCCCCAGCTCTTGTGGAAACGAATGGTCATGGCCGTCAGGGGCACTGCGCCACGGGCGTAGCGGGCATAATACTGCCAGTGATAGAGCGGCTGCTTGTGGCGCCAGCTCTCCAGTTCGAGAACGTCCAACTCGCCGAGTTCATCGCGGCTCTTGGCCCACTGGTGGTTATAGGCGACGACCATGCCGGGCTTGATGCGTTTGACCAGGCGCACGGTCTCTCGCACGAATTCCTCGTTTCCGGGAAAGTCGAAGAAGAGCCCGTCGAGGTCATAGTTGCGGACGCATTCGGCGATCATCGGCCAGAGATAATCGGCGACGTAGGGCGATTCGACGTCCACCTCCATGTCGGTGGGCCGGTCGTTCGGGTCGGTGATCGTCTGGTCGCAGGTGCTGGTGTAGAGTTCATCCGGAGCGATGGAGAAATAGGTCCACACGGCGATGCCGTACCTGCGGCAAGCCTCGATCTGGGCTTTCATCAGATCGAAATCCAGCCCCGGATGTCGCGTCCCGACTTTCGTGTCGTAGTAAGCGTACCCGTGATGTCCCTTGGCGAAGATGCAGATGGCGTTGACGCCGTTGTCTCTAAGCGTCTTGCCGAAGGTTGTGCCGTCGAATCTGGAGCCGATTCCGCGGATGAAGCCGGCAGTGTGAAAGTCGCTGTGGATCTTGCGGCTGATCGTTTTCGACCAGTCGTCGGGCAAAGACGGCCTGGGACCCACAATGGGGGGCTCGGGCTCCGGCTCGGGGCCTGGTCCGCCGTGGAACACCAGACGCAGCCCGGTCAGCGTCGGAAAGGGTGTTTCCACATATTGCGAGGTAAACCGGATCCAGTGTTTGCCGGGCGTCAACGGTGTCTTCGCGAGCGAAACCCATTTTGATCGATGATCGCCGGCTTCCTCGAAGCGCATCCCCTGTAGCTTGCCGTCGATGGTCAGGTACGTGGGAGCGTCGGTCTCGGCCACGTATCGACCCTGAAGCTCATATTCGCCGCCGACCGGCAATTCAAAGCGATACTCGATGAGGTGGGGTACATGTGGGAAGGTTTTCTTGTTGTCGTGCAGCCCGTCCTGATCAACCTTAACGTTGCCGCGCCAGTAGCGATCCAGCACGATGTCAACGGCCTGACCGGCCTGGATGGCTGCCGGCATGGGAGTTGTTTGCGCCCGGATCGGCGGGGCGATTCTCGCGGCAAGGGCTGCGCTCCAGGAAACGAGCGGGATGACCAGGCAGGCAAAACGCATATTCATCGGACGTGCTCTCCGTTCTCAGTCCACGTTGGTCCGCATCGGCAACTCGATCAGACGAATCGGGCCGACCAGGGCAAGCGTCTGATTTCCGATCGCACCCCGCAGGTTCTCGACCCGCAAGCGCAGCGTTACTTGCTTCACAGTCTCAGGTACCGGCGGCAGCTTGACCATGAACCATTCGCCCTGTTCCCGCTGCACGCCGATATCCGCTTCCCACAGCACGTGGTCGCGATGCAAGAGTTGAATCCTGCGGTAACCGGCCCATCGCCACCTCACGTAGTGCAGGCCGATCAGTTCCTTGTTCACATCCGCGAGGTAGATGAGCAGGGCCAGTCGGCTGCGATCACCCGAAATCGGCAGAGCCAGCTCCAGTTCCGCGAACTCGCCGTCCGCGGCCGGTGTGCGGCGGCTGGTGGCGAACGCGGCAACTTTGCCGCCTTCGTGATCGCACAAGCCCGCGATCCAGTTGCCCCAGTAGTACTCTCGTTGGGTGAACGTCGCTGTGGCTCGTACCAGATTTGCGTATTCCCAGCGGCCTGTGCCCCAGTCGACGGGCGGGTCGGCCAACCCTTTCAGCATGTCGGCCCGGACCTTCACAAAGTAATTGTAGTCCGCCAAGCGATTGGCCAGTTCCTTGCGGCGTTTCTCGACCAGGTTTTTCCAGCCGGCGGCGTCCAGGTTGGCCTGCTCCGTCCACCATTTGACGTAATCGTCGATCTTGTCCAGTTGCCGACCCTTTTGGTTGATTTCGTCGATGTCTCGCAGCAAAGGCTCGCGCACGGCGGCGGTCAACCGCTCGACTCGCGCCATGTCGTCGTCGTACACGGCATCGAGCACCGCCCGCTGATGAGCGATCCACCAATACTCCGGGAAAGGCAGTGTTGCGGCTGCTCTCAACGTGGCGACCTCCTTCTCCATCTTGCTCAGGTAACCGGCCTGCAACTGGTCGGGATCGAGCATGCTCTGGACCGGTGCGGCGTGTTTGATCTTCGTCAGCAATGCCTCCATCTGATCGACAAGGGCCAGCCCTCGCCGCCGATCCGCCGGATTCTTCAACCTTGGCGGGCCGGCCGGTTGCCATTCGCCGTCTCCGACGGCGTAGTGAAGCAAGGGCCGTATCCGGGCCAGCGTCTCGTCAAACTCGGCCGCGGCGGCCGTCTGGCTTTCGCCAAACACGAAACCATGGATCCGCGTGCGTGTTGCCTGCCAGTCATGCGCCTTGGGGTTCCAGCCCCACCAGCCGATGACCGGCACCACGTAATACCGGCCCCACGCGTTTCCGCCCCAGGGCATCACGGCCGTGAACTGGCGGCCGGCGTCGGCCAGCAGCTCGTAGCCGGGTCCGTGCCATCCCATGGCCAGCGGCGGAATGCCGGTGTAATCGTGGCTGTTCAGCGTCCGCGGGTAGTTGTGCCACCAGCTCGGCAGGACTTTCAATCCGATGGAACGGGCGGCTTCGACATCCGAATCACAGGGATATCGCGTCCAGAACCACAGGGCCGACTCCATCCCGGGGACGGCCATGATCTTCCGGTTGAAGGGGGCGGCAATGTCCTGGTAGGCCCCTTTGGGCGGGGTGATTGCGATTCGCTCGCCGGTTATCCCGTGTTTGCGACCGAGTTCGAGCACGCGACGGACGATTTCCTCGGGGTTGTCACCCGGTCCCTTGTCATCGAACGACACCCACAGGCCGTCGGCGCCCAAGGCGATGAAGCGTTCGAACATCGCGATGGCTTTGTCATACTCTGTTTCGGGCACACCGGTGTTGACCGTGCCATAGACGAGCATGCCCCGCCGGTGAATCTCATTGATGGCCTGCGACAGCAGGGTTTCTTCCAGTGTGTCGCTCGGCTCGAAGGCATAGATGCCGTTGCGCAGGTCGACGAAGTTGATTCGGGAGCGGAGGTAGCAATCCAACTCGCCCGGTCTCAGATAAAGCTCGACGTTGGTCTGAGGCCGGCCTCGCCATGGAATGCTTGCCCAGTCGCACACCGATGCTCGGACCAGCTCTAACCGTCCGGCGCGTTCCCGAAGCATCTGGAAAAGCGTGTCCTGGCCGTAGATGACGCCGCGCGGGTTGCCGCCGCCGACCACGACGACCTTTCGGTTGTCGTCATCGAGGATTTCGATGATATAGTTGTCGTGGCCGGGGGCTGCCGTTCTCAGGTTGATTTGCTTCTGCCTGCAAAGCCGTTCCAACCATTCGCTCGATGACCGCCGGCCGAGCAATATGGCCGTCTCACAGCCGGCGGGGAGCCGGCTTTCCTCGCCGATCGGCCACTCTTGTCTGAACCGTCGCGACACGCTGTCCTGGAGCAACTGGGCGGCGTGTTTTTCGGGGGCGGTGGCCCGGGTTCCCAACACGATCGTCACGCTGTCCCGGCTGATTTCCAGCGGCGGTTGGGCCGCCCACTGAATCCTTTGCGGTGGCGGGACCAGCTCAGGATGTTGCGGCAACTGTGAGCAGCCGAGGGAGACCGCGCCCCCAAGAGTCATCACAAGCCTGGCAAACGTGTGCATGTCGGACTCCTGTTGATTTGAGGAATGCGCCTGACAAGGTTGATCGTACGTCAGCCGGAAGTCGGCTCTTCGATCTCGATTCCGATTCCAGTTCTTTCGCGGCGTTGCGGTCGTCTCCGGCCGGGGCTACTCGAACTGCAAGGTGCCGAAGTACTCCGGCACATGGAAATCGGGCCGCGGTCTTTCAACCTTGGACCACGTCAGCCAGTGGGGATGTGAGCTGTTGTCGGCGCACTTGAAGAAGTTCGCCCGCCAGGTCACACCCGGTGCCGGTCTGGCGACGTCTTTTCGATACTTGGGCAGGATATCCAGAGGCAGCCGGTACTCGACCACCCACGTGGTCGGCTGCGTGATCTCGGTCTCCACGCGCCTGGGCATGGTGTGCGCGACCTGGATCTTGGCGAGGTCTTCGGCTGCCAGGGCGACGGAGTCCCTGCGCGGGATGATCTGGAAGTGAAACAGCATTGTTCCGCCGCAGTTCATCTCCAGGTTGAAGTAGCCCTTGGTGATGTCCGTGCCCGGCACGAAGAAGAACTCCACGCAACTGTCGCGGCAGACAATATCGTCGTGCTGCCTGGCCACTGCCAGCACGTAGCGGTCCTCGACGCGGAAGATCACGTACAGCGCCTGGTCGTCGTACATCACTCTGACCTGCGTTCTGGGAGAGTGATCGGGCCGGTCTCCCATGTAATGGGTCAGCTCGGCGATCGGCGCGTTCTGCCATTCCGGCTTGTCCCAGTCGGCGTCAACGGTCATCGGGCCGGGGGTTTTCTTCACGTGGTAAGTCATGGTCCTTCCCTTGTCGCTGTTGAATCCCATGGTGGCGCATCCGCACAAGGCGGCGAGGAATCCGCACGCGGGGATCACCACCCAATGTAGTGAAGTCTTTCTGCTCATGGGTTCTCCTTTTCAGATCAGGGCGCGTGGCCATCTCATAACGGATCGGATGGCTTCCCGCAAGCCGACCTGAGGGGAGGTGGGGGCGGCGGGTCGGGCAACAGATCGGAAATGACCAATGACGGGATCCCAATCACCCATCAATGACGAATGACCAAGTCCGAATGACGAATGGGGCATTCGGGTCTGGTCTCGCCACAGTCAATCCGCGTCACTGAGATTCCGGTATTCAGGCTATGGCGGTCATTGGGATTTGGACATTGGTCATTGGCGAACCGCGCGTTTTCCCGAATCGAGCGACTCAAGTCTGATCGACAATCTCGACCTCACGACCGACAGGTTGCCTCAGCCCCAGTGGACCAGGCCGATGTGATAACGTGCCGGCATCTCGGGATGGCTTGGGACGATGCGGAGCGAGTATCCGTATTGTCCGCTGTATTCGCAGGGCACGACGCCGCTGTAACGGTAGACGTTGTCGCCGTTGGAACCCTCGCATCGCAACGGGGTGGAGCTACCGGTGCTGATCTGTCCGCTGGCATCCAGCGGCCCGTAATACAATTCGACGGAGACTTCCTCGGGTTTGATTGAGCCGAGCCGCACCTGGGCGAGGACGGGCAACTCGGTACCGACGGTGACCTCGGCGGGCACCTTCGCGTCCACCGATTCGATTCGCACCTCGCTCCACTTGTCGGTGACCCGTCGCCGCCAGCCGGCGATGTCGCGGGCAATCTTGTAGTTATCCTGCGTAAAGCGGTGCCATCGACGGGCTGCGGGGAGGTAGAAGCGTTCGGTATACTCGCGGACCATCCGGTTGGTGTTGAAGACGGGACAGCAGGTTCGCATGGAGGCCTTCATCATTGCCGTCCAGCGTCGTGGCAGACCGTCGACCCCCCTGTCGTAGAACATCGGGATGAGTTCCTTTTCGAGCAGTTCGTAGAGCGATTCGGCCTCCATGAAATCCTGGTAATCCTGGTTGTTGTAGATCCGGCGATCGCCGATCGCCCAACCATTGGTGCCGTCATAAGCCTCGGGCCACCAGCCGTCGAGCACCGACATGTTGATTCCGCCGTTGGGGGTGACCTTCATGCCGCTGGTTCCGCTGGCTTCGTGGAGTTTGGTGGGCGTGTTGAGCCAGACGTCGACGCCTTCGATGAGCAGGCGGGCGACGCTCATGTCGTAGTCTTCAAGAAAGATGATGCGGTTGCGGACGCGCGGATCCTTGGTGAACGCCACGATCCGCTTGATCAGTTCCTTGCCGGCTTCGTCCTTTGGATGGGCCTTTCCGGCGATGATGACCTGGACCGGCCGCTGCGGATCGGTCAGCAGCTTGCGCAAACGGTCCTGGTTGTAGATCAACAGCGTGGCGCGCTTATATGTTGCAAACCGTCGTGCGAAGCCCAGCGTCAAGGCCTCCGGATCAAGCATTTCCTCGACGGCGTCCACCTCGGCCGGCGGGGCCCCGCGGGCGATCAACTGGGCCTTCAATCGCCGTCGTGCGAAGCCCACCAGCCGCTCGCGCAGCCGCTCGTGCGTTCTCCACAGCTCCGCATCCGGAACCAGATCCACTCGTTGCCAGATCGCCTGGTTCAACGGGTCTTCGGCCCATTGTGGTCCGAGATACTGGTCGAGCAAGTGGGCCATGTCACGTGACAACCAGCTTCGGATGTGAACGCCGTTGGTGATTGCGGTGATCGGCACCTCGTTGGTGGGCACGCCCGGATAAACCGGCCCGAACATCTTGCGGGAGACTTCCCCGTGAAGCTGGCTCACGCCGTTGCTCAGATAGGATAGTCGCAAAGCCAGAACGGCCATGGAGAACGGCTCGTGGGTGTCTTCGGGCTGCATTCGGCCGAGTTGGAGCAGCGTCTGCTCCGTGATTCCCAGTATCTGGCAGTAGGGCGTGAGGTACTTGGTAACCAGGGCCGGCGGGAAGTGGTCGATCCCGGCGGGAACCGGCGTATGGGTTGTGAAGACGGTGCCTGTCGAGACGACCTCGCGGGCCTGCTCGAAAGTGAGCTTATCTTCTCGCATCCGCTGATGGATACGTTCGACGGCGAGGAACGCGGAATGCCCCTCGTTCATGTGGCAGACCGACGGTGTGATCCCCAGCGCCGCCAGGGCCCGCATCCCGCCAATGCCCAGGACGATTTCCTGTCGGATGCGGACTTCCTGGTCGCCGCCATAAAGCCGGGCGGTGATGTCACGATCCTCGCGCCGGTTATTGGGATGGTTGGAATCGAGGAGGTAAAGAATCACGCGTCCGACGGTCACTTTCCAGACCTTGATCCATACGTTTCGTCCGCCCACGTCCAGTTGAACACATAATTGGTTGCCGGACGCATCCAGGACGGGGGTGACCGGCATGGTCGCAAAATCCAGCTCGGGGTAGTCCTCAAACTGATAGCCGTCGTTGGTCAGATACTGGTGGAAGTATCCCTGTCGATACAGGAGCCCGACCCCGTACAGCGGGAGTCCGAGGTCGCTGGCACTCTTGAGATGGTCGCCGGAGAGAATCCCCAGGCCACCCGCGTAGATCGGCAGGCACTCGTGCAACCCGAACTCCGCGGAGAAGTAAGCAATTTTCCCGATGTCCTCATGGCCGTAAGTCTCAGAGAACCACGTAGGGCGCTCCAGGTATGCAGCGAGTTGATCCTGAACACGGCGGAGGGCGGCGATGTAGGCCGGATCGCGGGCCAACCGGTCGAGGCGCTCCTGCCGGAGTTGGGCCAGCATGGCAACCGGGTTGTGTTTCAATTCCCTCCAGAGGTCGACGTCCAGGCGGCGGAAGAGCTCGATGGCATCGGGGTTCCATGTCCACCAGACGTTGTACGCCAAGTCCCTCAGGGGCTTGAGGGCCTCGGGAAGAGCCGGCAGTACCATGAAGCTGCGAACATGAGGCATAGTGTAGCACCATACATCAAGGCAAGAAGCTAGTCGGGCACGCGCACACGTGCACCGTCCGGGTCAGTTCCGGCTCGCTCGCCGTGGGCGCATCTCGTCCCGCAGCAACGATTTCCGGCACATTGTAGCATCGGCAGAAACCCGTTACCGGTCACGATAAAACTACTCTGCATCAGGGGTGTTCGGGCTGTCAAGACTGTGTCTTCACTGGCGGGGAAGCGCTTGCGACGGAATGCCGTCTTACGGGAATCGGGTTGCTGAGCATACGGTTTATCGCCTATTGTTCAGGCTGGCTGGAACAGAGAGCCGGCATGTTGGTTCGAGTGCTGTTATTCGTTTGTTACTCTTTTCAAGATAGGCAGCCAACAGGTCGGAGCCTTTGTGTTGGGTTACCCGACCTGCTGAGACGGTTGGGTCGGGATGGGGCGGTCCACCGGGCATCCACGTTCACTTTCGACCGGTGCGGACTCGCGAGAGGTTGGTTTGACCTTGTTGCGGCTTTGGACGGACCTGGTTTTGCGTGGGGTTGTTTGCCCCATTACGTCGCTCATGCGGCTTGGCGAGCCTGCGTTGGGACTGCGGGGGGCCGGGCGCGCAACCGCTGCCCGCAAACAGCAAGAGCCATAGCCAAGTTTGTCCACGCGCCGAGGCTCAGATCCGCAAAGAGGCCCAAGAGAATCAATGATAGCAGCCGGTCGGATCGGTCGAAAACGGCCTGTTCGCGTCGGGCTGTTTTTTTCGGGCCGTGCAGACCGAGCCACGTTGCTCCGAAGGCGGCGGCGATCACGGCAAGGCTCAGCCAAAAGGGTATCAATCCGCCGAATGCGGGCCCGGTGAAGATGATCGCTTCGGAGAGTTTGTCCGTGAGTGCGTGCCTCGTGATGCTGCTGCCGGCGGCGCCGGCCCGCGCGAGTGCTCCGTCGAGGTAATCAAAACCGCCGTGGAGGATCAAGGCCACGAGACCGGCAAGTCGCATGCCGGAGGCGAACAGGCTTGCTGCCAGGATGCCCATAGCGACTTCCAGCACATTTGCGGTGAAAGGCCTGAGGCCCAGTCGATGCAAGCGGGAGGTCGCGCTGGTGAAAAGACGGTCACCCGTTCTGACGATCAGTGGGCCGAGCATGTGCCTGTTTCTCCCGCAGGCTCACGGGATGCTCTCGGGCATCGGGGGTCCGGTCCGTAGGCACTCCCGCCGAGCGCCCGGGCATACGCATGACATCCTCCGAGGCAGGCGGCAGCCATTTCGCAATCGCGGCATGTTTTCTGCAATCTTGCCGGTGTGATACCGCGAAACAGGCTGAACCGCTCCGAGCTGGACCAGACCCGACTCAAGGGCATCTCCCTGACGTTGCCTGCCACGACATCGGGCATCAGGCGACAACCAACGATTCGTCCATCCGACAACACCCCGCACTCCTCGATCCCGCCGGAACAGAAAAACCCCGAGCACCGCCCGTCGACAAACGCGATCTTGGAGATAATCTCGCAGTGCCCGCCTCTCGATCTGGCAAACCGAATTGCCTCGGCAGCCCGGATTCTCTCGTCGGTGCTCAACGCCATCTCGACACCGGCCCGGCCAACGGGAATAACCTCAACGAGGGCGTGCCGCGAGCTTCCTGTTTCGGCAACGTATTCGAGCAGCCAGGACAGGGAATCGAGGTTGGATGGCATCAGGGTTGTGGTCACCTGCACGTCAAAGCCTCGTTGTGTCAAAAGGCGGATCGAGGCCGATGCCTTTGCGAAGGCGCCTTTCCGGCCGCGCCAGGCATCGTGGAAATCAGGTGCTCCGTCAAGTGAGATCTTGAAAGTCAGGCGACGGCGAAACGCGGTGAGTCTATCCGGCACGCGCTTCGGCATGCAGGTGCCGTTAGTTGAGACGAACACTCGCCCCACCTCCGTTCGCAGCGCTCGTAGCAGGATTTCCAGGATATCCCGACGAAGGAAGGGTTCGCCGCCGGAGATCACCAGCCTGAACACTCCCATTTGCCCGACGTCATCAATCACGGATGAGATCTCGGCAAGCGTCAGCTCGTCGCAGGCTTGCGATCCGTGTCGGCAGTGGCGACACGAGAGGTTGCATGCCCCTGTGACATCGATACTCACCCTCAAGGGTGGATGCATGAATTCCATGGCGGTTCTTCCAGAAGCCCGACGGTCATGAGCTCTCTTGCGAACGTCGACAAGTCGGCCGCGATTTCGGCCGTTGCCCACCCGTGCCGATCGGCGAGAGCGTGGGCGATTTGCGCCCAGGAACGGGTTCCGTCGAGCAGTTCAAGCACCATGCTTGCCGTCCTGTTGGCGTGAAACAGCGAGTCCGACTCGATGTCATAGACAAGCAGGCCGGTGGTCGTTTCTTGCAGCCGTACGCGTTCGCGGCGAAAGCGTGGCTTCTCGTTACCCGGAGGCGCCTCAGTCACACCAGAAATCTCCTTCCCGCGACTCGTCGCGGCGGATCAGGACCGGCCGTTCGTAGGTCGTTGCCTCGCAGGCGTCCGGTCCGGGCCGCTCTGAACCACCGTAGCCCTCAACCCCGGCGCCGTCGGGGCTGACGGTCGTCTCAGTTCCCTGCAGATGTTCGTGTTTTGTGTTCATTGCCAGGCTTCCTTTCTTGAATGTTGACCTGCACGTCAAAGACTGAAACCTCAACCCTGTTTGCCTGCGATGTGGCAAAGCACCGGATCTGCAAAGGTCCCGGTCGGACCGGAGCCGTGAAGCGGAACGTGCCTTCGGACTTCGCGGATACCCGGCCGGCCGAGGCCCAGACTCCGGCCTCCATGCGCTCTGGGGCGGTGACCGTTCCGGCATTGAACCGAACAACTGCGCTCTCACCGGGACGCATGTGAGCAGGAATGCCGGACCAAGCCGCCGAAGACACATCGCCGTCGTCTCGTCGCAACAATGGCAACCGATCGGAAAGTTGCAGGACCATCCGTTCCGCGATCTGGCGGGCCTCGGGCACAGACACGTCCCCGCCGACGCGGCAGAGCAGCCGGCCCAGGCGGAATCGCACCGCCGCCTTGTCGTCTTCATCCCAGATCCATGCCTCGTCAGCGATACCATCGAGGCCGCGCGGCTTCACGGGCATGAGGTCATGCGAGAGGAGGGCTGCGTTGCGGGCCTTTGCGGAATTCCCGAAGAGGCCGACGGTAACCGCGAGGCGTTTGTCCGTGTTGGCGGCCTTATACAGGTAGTGATAACCCAGCCCGACGTGGCTCAATCGTTTGTTTTGAAGCTCATATCCTGAGGGGAAGGCTGCGGCTAGTTCCTCGATCGGGACGCCGTCACTTGGCTGCTCTCCATCACGCAGGGCAGGTACCGTGCTCGGATTAGCAGGTGGTGAGTCTTGGCCGCGCGGCGACGTAGCTCCTTTCTCGCAGCCTGCGGCAATAAGCAGAGCCGGGAGCAATCCGAGCAACAAGGCGAATGCGGTCTTTATCATCTGCGTTACCCTTTATGCAAGACGCCGCGAGCTGCGGACCAGACGGTCGACCAGCACGTTGAGCATCTCCAAATCGGTCGTGGCCACGAATCCCTTGCCCACCGTCGCCGACCGCTGATCACCGCGCGGCGGGGGGCGTGCTGAGGGATATCGATTGAAATCTCCGCACCGTCTGTAGCGCGGAATGGTTTGGCCGGGGTTGCCACAACGACGACGAGATCAGGCTTGATGGGCCGGTCGAGGATCGTCCAGCCGGGCTCAACGGCGGCCCGATCCAACGCCGCCTTGACCGACTCGACGGTCGGCCCCGCAAGCCATGGACAGCGGTCTTTTGTTGTCCAGGCCAGACCGTAGATGATCCGATGGAACACGTTTTCGTCGGTGCGGAACAGCTCATGGAGCTTCCGTTTGACCCGGCCGAGGGCCGAAGGCGGATGCACCACCCTGATGGAGCGAGCTTTTTCGGCGTCGCGGACGATGTCACCTTTGCGCTGAAGGGCGGCGAGATGTCCGCGCACGGCGTTGATGCCGGCCAGCCCCAGCGCGGCCGTGATCTGGCGAAGGGTGGGCGGAAACCTGCGGTCGCGGAGAAAGTCTACCGCGAATCGCAATACGTTGAGTTGCCGGCCTGTGAGTGGTCTGGCGGTCACGGCGGTCCCCGTATAGTGTACTTATGTACAGTGTACGACATAACAGTCAGCCTGTCAAGCGGCTCGGCGGGCGATCAAACGGATTTCGTGACACATCCCGCGAGGGCGCGCCGTGGGTGCCGCAGCCGGCTTGCTTGCGGGCACACGAGGCGCCGGCAAACAGGTTTTGGGGTACTGCCTTGGCTTGGTGCCGTTTTCGGTTGGTCAGTCTTGCACGGACCCGTGTTGCGCCGGCGGGCGGTTACAGAGGCCCCAGGGGATTCTGGGGCCAGCGACATGCAGCTTGGAGCCCGCTTTCAAGACGGTTTTCTGTTGGTGCAGAGAGGACTACATTCCAGGGCCGGCGGGGGCGGTTACTTGGCCCGTTCGAGGTACTCGCCGGTGCGGGTATCCACCCGGACGACCTCGCCGACTTGGATGAAGGACGGGACCCTGATCTTCGCGCCGGTCTCCAGAATAGCCTCCTTGGGCTGATTGGTGGCCGTGGCTCCTTTGACCACGGGCGGGGTGTCTTTCACCGCCAGTTCGACGGTGTTGGGCAGATCGATGTTGACGATCTGGCCGTCGATGATCGAGCAGGTTACTCGGATGTTCTCCTTGAGGAAACGGATCGAATCGCCAAACAGATCGGCGCTGACCGGTATCTGGTCATAGGTTTCGGGATCGGCCAGCACGTATTCGTCGCCGTTCCTGTAGAGATACTCGAAATCCTTGGTCTCGACGAAGACCAGTTCGACGCGGTCGTCGACGGCCATGCGCTGGTCGATGATCTGGCCGGTGACGAAGTTTTTCAGTTTCACCTGATAGTAGCTTCGCCAGTTGCCCTTGGCCACGTGCTGGATGTCCTTGATCGTATAGCGCGTGCCTTCGTAATCGATGACCTGGCCACGTTTCAGTTCGCTTGCCTTAACCATTCGATAGTCTCTGTGTTCGCCGCTTCGCAGGCGGCACCATTTCCTGGTCCTGTCGCCCCAATGATCCTCTCACCATCGCGGGAATCGGGGGAATGAACGAGCCGGCGTGTTTGCCGGGCTTTTGATTGATAGTGTCCCAGATCAGGCCGGGGCAGTCAATATCCCCCGGTCGAGTTTCCAAGGCCGAGTGGCGATGAGCCTGGTCGAAGTGCCGGGACCGAAATGCCCGATAATGCCATGTAGGACAAGGCGGTCATCTGTTTGGGGATAGCCGGCCGTGGGTTGTTGGAACGTCTGCGTCGCGATGGGGAATAGAGACCAGCGAGGGGAATGTCACGCCTCGATTCCTCAGTGTTGAAGAGTGGACAGACAATCAGACTCGTGAGAGGATGTTTCTCAGGAAACCTTTTCGTGTCCCGTATGCTCAAGGAGGAGCCATGAACGAGTACCGAATCCATCTGAATCTGACTACCACCGTGGCTGTCCTCGTGCTGGGCATCGCCGTCAGTGCGATCGTCAGCACGATCGTTGCCGCACGCGCCTACAAGCTTCGTGGCGAACAGTTGACGCGCAACGAGAAAACCATCGTAGTCAAAGGGTCCGCGAGAAAACGGATTCGCTCGGATCGGGCGGTCTGGCAGATTCGGGTCGAGGGCGAAAGCAAGCAAATGCAAGAGGCGTTCAATATCCTGGAGAGGGGGGTTCAGCGAGTGCGGACGTTCCTTGAGCAACACAAGTTTGTTTCCCATGAGATCGGGGTGGGGGCCATTGACACGACCGTGCACTACGTAACCGACGAGCACGGGCAGACGACCCGGGAAGTGGCCTCATACACTCTGAGCCGGACGTTTTTTGTGACAACCGACGACGTGGACCGAGTCATGCAGACGGCAGGACTGGTGACCCAGTTGATACAAGAGGGTGTGCTGGTCATTTCTCAGAGTCCGGCGTACTACTACAGCGATCCGTCGCCTCTTAAGGTGGAGCTGATGGGTTTGGCTTCCAAGGACGCCCGCGGCCGGGCCGAGGAGATCGCGCGCAGTGCCGGCTGCAAGCTGGGGCAGGTTCGAGCTGCGCATATGGGAGTGCTTCAGATCACGCGTCCCTACTCCACGGACGTCAGTGCGGAAGGCATCTATGATATTTCGACCATCGAAAAGGACGCCCAGGCGGTTGTCACGGTCACCTTCCAGATTGTCGATGAGTAGCCGGGCTTGCGGCTCCGATTGACGGGCTATGGTAATCCGCTACGCTGTCAGAGGTGAGCCGTGGGCAAGGCGGCGCCGGATGACGCAAGCCTGGGTGCATCGGGCTCGTGCCTGAACGGAGTACGTCGGTGGCGAGGGATCGCATCATTTTCCGGGTGGCCCTGCTGACCCTGCTGCCTACCACGTTGGTCGGTGCGATTGTTCTGAATTGGAAACCCGGCATGCCTATCGCGGCCCTGGTTGCGCATCTTTGCGCCGGTTTGTCTTTTCTGTTGATGCTGCCGGTTTACGCGGGGGGCGGGCGGTGTGCCGGGTATGCCCCCAGTGCTTCGTGCCTCAGGCTGATGCATGTGCTGAAGCTGGGCGCTGTTACGGCGGGTTTGTCCGCCGTGCTCATGATGCTTTATGCGGTTGTTGTCGAGATTCTTTTTCGGGTGCTCATGTGGGAGCATGGGGCGACGCCTCGAGTGCCCATCTGGACAACGGGGTTTGCCGACTTGGCGTTGGTTGGCGGTGCGATCGCATTGGCCTGGCATTGCAGTGTCAACCGTGAAATGCTGACCGCGTTGCTGTGGCTGGCGGTTTTTGCGGCCGTGTGGGCTGCTCTTCAAATACCGGCCTTCAGTACCGACGCTGAAGGTCGTGTCATCATGAGCCGTTGGCTCAACATACTGGCCTTGCTGATGGCCTTGGTTGCCGGGGCGTTTGTCGCCGCAACAGGGTGGGCACACCGTCGCCGAAGACGGCGTGCGTGGCCGGCCCATCTCGACCTGCTCGCGGAACCCTGCACTGACAGGCCGGCGTTTCGTTACAGCATGGGTATCCTGGCATCTATCATTCTGCTCCTGGGATGCACTCAACTCGTGCTGCCGCTGACCGGTCCGGCCGGCCTCATGAGCGGATTGGCCGTCCTGGTGCTTGCGCACCGCCAGTGGAACGAGAACCTGGCGGATGTCGGGCTCGCGCTCATCACGCTCGGCGTGGTCTCTCTCGTGGTGACGTGCTTTCCGGCGTTGCCTTTCTGGTGGACCGCCTCGGCATGGGCGGAGGTCTTCAACAGGGTTCTCTTTGCGCTGGCGATCATGGCCGGCGTGTGGTTCTGGTTCGCCGCCTTCTGGCGACAGCAGCTTGAGGATGGTCATGCTTGGACGACCACCGGTTATCTGATTCAGACCGCCCGGCAGGTGGGCTTTTTCGTGGCAGCCGTGGGCGTCCTGATCTCATTCTATCTGGCATTCTGGCCGGTTCTCCCCTATGGCAGCGCTGATAGCGGCACTTGGCGATGGGGCTGGGCCCTGGGAGCCAACGGTCTGCTGATACTGGTCCTGGTGCTTGCGGTTCGGCGGACGATGAAGTCCACGATCGGCTGGCTGTTGGCGCTTTCTTTGGCCTCGACGGTCATGTTTGTCATCGTCCGCACACCGCACGGTCTGCCGGGTCATGTCTGGGCGCTCTACTGGCCCGTAGTGACGGCGGTGGTCGGAGCGGTCTTGGTGGTCGTTGCCAACCTGGTGGCTCGAACCGAGGATTGGCAGGCTCTATACGAACCCGCTTATCTGTCAGGCGTGGTTGTGATGCCCTTGTCGTCGATCGCGGGAGTTCTTCTTGGAAACCCGCAACTGATTCCGTCTTGGGTGCCGCCCCTGACGTTTGGCTGCCTGGTGATCCTGTACTTGCTGGCGTCGCTGCTTGTCGGTCCCAGAACATTTGCTGCCGTTGCGGTGTTGTGCGGAGGAATGTGTTTCTGGAAACTGCAGGACGCGACGGGATGGACGAATATTGCCGCACCCTATTACTATGCCATGCTAATCTTCCTGTCGGCAGGACTGTGGGCATGGGTGGCCCATGAAAGACAACCGGCGCGGGTGTTGCGTGTGCTCCGGTGGGCCGGGATCGCGTTGGCGGTGGCCTCTATTGTGGCGGGGCTGGGCGCCTCGAAATGGGGCGGCGGCAAGTCGAGGATTCGGGGTGGTACGGCCGAACCTGTGATATTCGGCGGATCGCAAGGCGGTGCGTGAACGGCCCGGCTTGGCGGAATGCAGGGAGCCCTTATGCGAATTGATATGCGGCCCTATTGACCCCCGGGGGCGGGTGGGCGGAGTGAAAGCAGATGCGAGCGGCGGTTCAACGGGTCCACGAGGCGAGCGTGACGGTTGACGGCCAAGTCGTGGGATCCATCAGGCAGGGGCTGCTCGTTTATGCGGCGGTTGCCATTGATGACACCGAGGCCGACGCTCGATACATCGCCGAGAAGGTGGCCGGGCTTCGCATTTTCAATGATCCTGACGGCAAGATGAATCTGAAGGTTTCCGACGTGGGCGGGGGACTGCTGGTGATCAGTGCTTTTACTCTCCAGGCGGACGCCCGGAAAGGGCGCCGTCCCTCATTCGACGCGGCCGCGGGGCCTGATCTGGCGCTAGTCCTCTATGAGCGTCTCTGCGAGATGCTTGGCGACATGGGCTTGTCGGTCGCCAAGGGCGTCTTTCGGGCGCACATGGAAGTGGCCTCCATCAACGACGGCCCCATATGCGTTCTGCTCGACTCCAAGCGAACATTCTGACGGGAAGAACCGCAGGGATTCCGCGGGTGGTTCGGTGGATGACTTGTGGGGTGCTCGAGCATGCGGCGAGCGCAACTTGCGGATATCGACGTGGGCCCGATTCTCTGTCTACCGGTCGCGATGAGGCAAGCGGGGCCTGCACTTCTCGCGGCGTCCGGTGATTCATTCAATAGGTCAGGTGATGTCACGGCGGCGTCAAACGATTACAGCCGTTGCATCAACAACCCGGTCGATTCCTGCGGAAAGGCGTACCACTGGTGGTGGCGCTTACGCCGGCAGGTTCCACGGGGGCCGATATGCGTAACCAAGATGCCGATTGGCATCCGGGTCGTTGGTGATGCGATCATTCTCCCCGTCCCAAGTCAGGTATTTCTTGAGGTCCATGGCGATGTTGGCCAGGAGTGTGGAGGCCGTCGATCTGTGGCCGATATGCACCGGGCTGTTGGGTGTCTGGCGGCTTTTCACGCAGTCGAGGAAATTGCGAGCGTGTTCCCGGGTGCTGTCGCTGTCCTTGATCGAAAGCCCCTCCGTGCCCTTCTCGACGGCGTTTTCCAAGCGTTTGTTGACCTCCCGGTCCAAAGGATTCAATGCCGGTAGGGGCTTGGTTAACCAGTCTTCCGGCACCACCTGCGCGTTGCCGCCGCTCATGTAAACCGTTGCCCTGGTGCCGCGGATCTCAACCGCTGACCCTTTGGCCGTCCCGGGGGCGCTGTTGGCGTTGTATTGCGAGAAAGTGACGATGGCGCCGTCGGGGTAATCCCAGACTGCCTCCATGGTTACGGGTACGCCGCGGTTGTCTTCCACCCCGACACGGCTTCCGACCGCGAACACGCCGGCCGGGCAAATGTCACCCAGTGCCCACTGGATGACGTCCATGTAGTGCGTTCCGAAGTTGGTCATTTGACCGCCGGAGTAGGGTCGGAACCAGCGAAACTTGTAGAAGCAGTAATTCTCGTTGTACGGGACTTTGGGGGCCGGGCCCAACCACATGTCCCAGTCGAGGCCCTTGGGCGGCTCGCTGTTTGCAGGATTTCCGATCCCCAGGGGAGCCTCGTTGCGGATGTGGAAGCAACGGGCGGCGGTGACTTTGCCGATCTTGCCGGCTTGAATCATGTCGATGATCTGTCGGTGGGCCGGCGAGGAACGTCGCTGGTTACCCATCTGCGCCACGCGTTGGTATTTCGCGGCGGCTTCCACCATCTTGCGGCCCTCCCGAACGGTGAGCGAAAGGGGCTTTTCGACATACACATCCTTGCCGGCTTGGCAGGCGTGAATGAATTGCAGGGCATGCCAATGATCGGGCGTGGCGATCACGACGGCGTCAATGTCTTTGCGTTCGAGGATCTCGCGATAGTCCTTCGTTGTGAAGGGATTACCACCGACTTTGTTCTTCGCGAATTCGATGTAGGGGTCGTACACGTCGCAGATGGCCGCGAACTCGGCGTCCGCATGAGGCTTAAAGGCGTCAATGAGTTGGTCGCCACGATTGCCGACGCCGATAATCCCCAAGCGAATACGATCGTTGGCTCCCAGTGCCCCCAAAGCCGGGCCTGCAGCGGCCATGAGACCAGCGCCCGCGACACTCTTGGTGAAATCTCGTCGAGTCATTCTGCTTTCCATGTTGGTCACCTCAACCGCTTTTTCCTCATGATTGCGAAGCGAAGCGTCCATGGTAATGGCGCGGCTGCAGGACGGCAAACCATCGAGTCGGGTTCACGGCAGCAGGTGCTACGAGCAATAGAAGCTTGTGAGTTATCCTTGCGGCATGGTGCGCACAAGCAAGCAAAAGCTCTTTTTTGACAAGAGGTTGTTGGCCTCTTGTGCTCTCAGAATTGTCCGGACAGAAAGAGAAAGTCACAGCTCGCAGGATTTTGGAATTGGCATCCGTAAAAAAGGCGTGCGGCACCCTGCAAACATTGGCGCGGTCAAGGGTGCCGCAGCGAGTGGAAGCTTGGCTACGGATCTAATCGACAAGCTGCATGTTGCTTGGCGACTGACCTGTTGATTATATGTCTTTTCGGTTGGCCGCGTCCACATTCGCAGTCCCGTTGAAGTGTTAAACGCCCCAAAGCGCAACCCGTGGTGCGCCTATGACTTCTTCGGGGGTTCGCGCGAAGGTGTCCGCCCGTGGCCGCCCTAGCCGGGTTTCGGGCTGTTTGATCCGTGCAGCTCGAAACCCGACCTCCTACGATACCATAGCAATTCCGGGACCATAAGGCAAGCGGGAAACACGTAATTCCGTAAGGCTTTTCACAACAAGAGCTAATACCTATAGACTAGCTTGCGTCACAGTCTAAGGCGTGATGTCCGGAAGCAACGTCGGGCCGTAGGCCGGGCGCTGGATGGCGGTTTGGTCCAGGCGGTCGGTATGGTCTTAAGGTCAATCCCGGCGTTTCATGAAACAGAGGCTGATGAAGACGGTTGCCAAAGTGATCGGCAGGCCGGCACCGCAAGAATCGGAAGTATCTGGCGCGGATCGGGCTTCACATGCGTCTATCAACCCGTTGTCGTCGGCGTCGGTTTGGCTGGGGGTCAGGAGGAAGATGCGTCGGGCCCCGTTGAGGCGTCCGACGCCGGCGATTTGGCCGGCGTCGTTGATTACGGTGGCTGCTTCAAGGACCCAGCCGGAGGTAGGGGAAATCAGGCTATTGAGGTCCCGCATGCCATTACTGATGTCGTAAATAAAGGCATGCTGGCCGGTGGAGACCTGCGACCAGCCCACGACAGCGCCGCTGTTGTTGATGCCGTTGGCCCCGCTGCTTGATCCGCCGAGCGTTCCGAGGTCTGTCGTAGCCCCGTTCCGGTAGAGGAACGCATGGTATATCCGGGCTCCCAAAAGTGTGGTCTGCCCGGTCCAGATGGCTCCAACGATCTGACCATTATCGTTGATTCGGTAGGGATAACCTTCTGCGCCACCGAAGGTTCCGAGGGTCTGGAAGCCTCCGGAGGATGTCCAATTGAAGGCGAGGAGCTGAGATGTGATCAACTGGTTGAGGCCGATGACTGTTCCGCTGCTGTTGATGTCCCAGACCTCGCAATTGGTCAGCCCGACAAGACCAGCGTCGGTCATGACGCCATTCTGCCATGTGAAAAGCCGGTAGGTACCGTTGCCGGCGGTGGAGAAACCGGTGACCAAGCCACTGTTATTGATGGCCGCGGCTGAGCTTCTCGTGCCTCCTAGCGTTCCGAGGTCAATCATCTGACCTCCAGTGTAGATGAAGGCGTGCTCCTGGCCAGTGGCCGTTGCGGCCGCACCAACGACCTGACGCGCATCGTTGATCCCGTGAGCTTGGCAACCCTGGCCACCGAGCGACCCAAGGCTGATCATCAGGCCGTTGGCGTAGAGAAAGCCCTGGTACACGTTGTTGGCGACTGCCCACCCGACGATCTCACCGGCATTGTTCATGTCACGGACTTGAAGTTCCGTGGCACCGGCGACCGTTCCCACGTTGGTCACCGCGTAGCACTCTGCCTGAGCTGTCCGGGTCGCCCCTGGCATGCAGGTGGTTGCAAATACGATGCTTATGAACAGGCGCAGCCTGAATCTCCCGCCACCCGTGGCGGGGGGAAGCGTCACTTGGCGTTGCGCGGAATGCTTGGGTTGGTTGGTCATAGATGTCCTCAGGGTGCGATGCCCGCCAAGGCCGGCGTGCGACGTTGCCGCCCCTCGGCAAGGAGAGTTCCTCCTCCGCCAAACCGTTCAGGTTCATTATAGAGCCCAGGAAGAGACCTCAACAGGGTCCATCTCGGGCGGCTTTGGCAGGGGTGCCAATAGGTTACTGGCAATTCGACCGTAGGGGCATATGATGGGGCGTCAGGAGGCGGCAAGGCGTTTGCTGCCGACGGCCTCCCAGAAAGGGCTAGCCATGGAAGCACTCCGAGCGTTGGCGGCGAGGCGGAGCATTCGACGATTCAAGAACCAGCCGGTTTCGCGGGAGGCCATCCTTCGGCTGATTGACGCCGCCAGGTTGGCACCCACGGCCCGCAACGTTCAACCCTGGGAGTTCATTGTGGTTACCAACCCCAATCGGCTGCGGCAGCTTGCGGCCCTGACGGACCATGGGAAGTTCATCGCCGATGCCCCCGTATGCATCGTAGTATGCAGTCGGGACACCAAGTATTACCTGGAGGACTGCAGTGCCGCCACGACCAATCTTCTCCTTGCGGCCACGGCTCTGGATCTGGGGGCCTGCTGGGTGGCCGGTGATAAGAAAGCCTATGCCTCTCAGATCGTGTCGTTGTGCGGGGCGCCCCCGGAACTGAAGTTGGTTTCGCTTGTGGCGGTCGGCTACCCTGAGGAGATTCCCTCTCCACCCAAGCGCACGATTGAAGATGTTCTGCACTGGGAAACCTTCTGACCGGCAACTCGGCCGGCCCTTTCGGTGAGGCCAGCGAGAAGCCGGCGACATAACCGTGAGACGTTCTGGAATCCAAGAAGGAGGTGTGGGTTTGATTCTGGGATCGATCCCGCGTTGTGCGCGCAGCCTGAAGGGGGCGACGGTTCTTGCAGTTTCCGTATTTGCTCGATTGGCCATTGCCGAGCCGGTCGAATGGAAGCCGGTGTTTGAGGACGATTTCGAAAGGGCCGTTGCGGGTTCGAAATACGAGGTTGGCGAGGATATCGCAACGATCGTGGAAGGCGCATTGCGGCTTGCCGGTCAAGAGAAGCCCGTTCTGGTGGCACAGCTCGTGTCTCGTGACGTGCGTGTGGAGTTTGATGCCCGCCCTCTGCCCGATGCTCCGCCCGGAATCGTGGGCTGTCAGCTTCACTCGAGCACCGGAGATCATTATCGGCTGGAGGTCGACCTGGCCGAAAACGGCACCGCTCGCATTACAGGACCGGGACTGGATCTGACTAAGGAACGAGCCGCCACTCGCATTCAACCGGGCCGCCCGTTTCGATTTCTTGCTCAGCGAGAGGGCAAACAATTCACGCTGAAGGTTGACGGCGTCATCGTACTGGAGGGTGCGGTTGAAAAGGTTGTGGGTTCGTCCGGTATTCAGCGCGTGGGGTTGATTGCCGAACATGGGATGCTGGTGGACCATCTCCGCATCTATTCAAGGGTGCCCCCTCATCCGGATTGCTGCCCGCCGCCGCTGCCCTGGCTGCCGTTGACGCGTCGAAACGCGGAGGTTGTCCTTTCGCCCGGGCAAGCCTCAACACCGGCGCTGGCGGAGGCCCTGGCTTTGTTGAACGACCGGCGGTTCGCAGAGGCCCGTGCCCGTTTTGAGGCGATGGATGACGTGACCTTGAGACTGACCGGCCTGGCTTTCATCTTAGGGCACTTGGACTACTTCGAAAAACCAGTTTACGGAGACCTGATCGACCGAAAGGATGGCGGGGAATACACTCAGCGTCAGGTGGTCGAATACTTCGGCGAATTCGGATCATTTGCCGCGCGGTGGCGGGAAGAACTCGGGCGCCACCCGGACAACGAAATACTCAGATTGTATGCGCCTTTTGTCGAGCACTTCGGTCGGCTGTGCTTGAACCGGTGGGACGGACCTCGTCATGCCAAGGCGCTTGCGGACCTGGACGAGCGGGTCAACCCGTTCAGCCACAAGGCCAGCTTGTATGCGGCTCGATTCGATTACTGGCAAGCGATGGAAGGCGGTGACGAGCGGGCCAAGGCGCAGTGTCGAGCACGGATGAAGCGGTTGCTGAGTCTGTATCCGGACAATCGGATTCTTCGGGAGTACGTCGGCGATCCGGTTCCATGGGGTGAGCCGTTGAACGCCGACACGGACAGACATCCGGCATGGGCGGCTTATTTGCGTGAGGCGTACGCCCGCGAGAGCGTCATCGTCGAGCGGATTTTTGAATGTCGTCAACGATCGGACGGGCAGTGTGGGGGCGGCTACGGCGACGATGTCGAGATGCTTCGCAAGATTGTCCCGATAGCGGCCATTTCCACCGCCAACCGAAGAATCATCGAGGGTGTTGAACGTCTGGCCGAGGGAGTATGGAAGTACGATACGGTCGAGGGATACAACCCGGACGTGAGCGACGTCGAGCACTCGGCGGAGCAAAGCGCGGACAGTTTCCCGACGATGATGCTGCTTCGATACGGCGATGCGCGGTTCTATGAGTTCAACCTCCGCTCGGCCAAGACGATTCGCGAGAGATTCATGGGGCTCGACGCCCAAGGCCACCCGCGTTTTCTCTCGGGAACCTTCGGTTCTCGGGGCGTGGCGACACATGAACGGGCCGGAGGCGACACGGGTTATCATGCACGAGCGATGAAGCATTTCCTGTGGCTCGCGTGGTACGGCAATGAGGAAGCCCTGGATTGGTATGTGCGGTGGCTGGACGGCTGGAGGGAAGCGGCCATGGCCGATGCCCCGGACAAACCGTCGGGAGTGCTTCCGGGCACTCTCTGGTTTCCCAGCGGCCACTGGCAACATCCATGGAGCGGCAAGCCGTGGTACGCCGAAGATCCGACCCACCTGTACGGTCCCTGGGGTCAAGGCGGAATGCTTCAGGAGTCGTTTCTGAACGTCTACGCGCTGACGGGCGACGCGGAGTTCCTCAAGCCGATGCAATTGCTGATGGACTGGGCCAGCTTGGGTCCGCTTCAGCGTGATCGGGAGCGAGACCAGCTACAGCCGGGCTCGCGCGAGTGGTTTCGTCTGCCGATGGCTCATTCGGCAGGGGCAAATCTAACCGCGCTTTATCGACACCTGACGGGGGAGCGTGTGTACGACGAGTACACAATGCGTTTTGGCACCGCGCCGCAGCTTTATCCGATCGACCACGATCTCAATCGTCTCATGTCCGGCATCGAGAAAGCCGCGAAAAGCCTGCGGACCAACCTGTGGTACTGGACCACTGAAACCCTGTCGACCGACCGTCTGCACTTGCCGGCGGTGGCAGAAGTGTGGAGCGCCTACACCGGCGCGATCAACACCACGGGCGACTGTGAGCTTCCTACCTGGGCGGTGACTTACGAGACTCCGGACACGGATTTCGCGGCCTTGGTGATTGACACGACGCCCCGGCGATTACGCGTATGGTTGTATTCCTTTCGGGAAGAGGCGACGCCGATCGGATTGCGAGTCTGGCAACTGATTCCGGGACGCTACGTACTCAATGCGGGCGAACAGTTGAAAGGGGAATTCCCATTCCAGCACCGGTACGCATGGGCACCCTCATGCCGCGTTGACATTCGAACGCGCGGCCAAGTCGTTCCCATTACTCTGCCTCCCCAAAAAGTATACGTGCTGGATCTGCGACTTGAGGAAGCGATGCCGGTACCGCAACGCGCAAGCGACCTTGCCCTTCACGCGCGTGATATAACAGTTCAGGGCAAGCAGGTCATTGTCGATGTCCACAACATCGGAAACGCCGCGGCCAAGAACTGCGCCGTAGCCGTGCAGCGCCAGGAGAGGGAGGCATGGACCACTCTGGGGGTTCAGCGCGTGCCGCGAATATCACAGCCGGTGAATCTGTCACCGTATCTTGAACGTCTCATCTTCGACGTGCCCGGCCTGGACCTGACGGCGGCTTATCGGATCGTGATCGATCCGGAAAACGAAATCGACGAGATCTGCGAGACCAACAATGCAGCGCAACTGTTGCCCGATCGGGTCGGTCCCGTCGCTTTTCGTCTGCCCGAAGAGGGCGAGGCTGTCGTTCCCTTGCCTCCCCTGCTGCAGCTTGATCTGGGCGACGGGCTGACCATCGAGCTGGTCCTGATTCCGGCCGGCGAGTTCATGATGGGATTGCCGAATAATGAGCCGCGGGCCGGAGCCTACGAGCGGCCGCCGCACCGCGTTCGCATCGACCACCCGTTTTACATGGGTAAATACGAGGTGACACAGGCCCAGTGGAAACGAGTGATGAGCGGTCAGAACCCGTCGCACTTCCAAGGCGATGACAACCTGCCGGTGGAAATGGTCAGTTGGCATATGGCTCATGACTTTTGCGAGCGTCTCAGCCGCCGGGTTCGTCGTTCCGTGCGGTTGCCCAGCGAGGCCGAATGGGAATATGCCTGCAGAGCGGGATCAACGTCATATTGGTCTTTCGGAGACGAGGTGCAGGATCTTGGCGATCATGCATGGTATGGGGGGCGTGACGTAGAGGGTAGAACCCACCCTGTGGGCATGAAAAAGCCGAACGCCTGGGGCCTGTATGACATGCACGGTAACGTGCGCGAATGGTGCGCCGACTGGTTTGAGCCCTATCCTGGGACGAAAGCGCCGCCGACGGAATTCGCCGGTCCGCGTCAGCGAATCCTGCGTGGCGGGTCATGGGACTGGGTCGAACCGGAGAATCAGGGGTCCGCCCGACGGGATCGGGCATTGCCGGACGCCCGGCGCGATCACTATGGCTTGCGCATTGTGGTTTCCGCGGAGGGGGCACCCTCTACGGCAGGGCCCGTTGTCGTAACCACTCGCGGACAGTGACTTGCGTGAGAGATCCCTGGTCAACAGGTGGGAAACGGGCCACGAGCCGACAATGCAACGTCGCGCCCCCCGGGCAGCCGACGGCCGACTCGGAGGCTGCGCCGGCAAAGGTGGAATGCTCCAAAACCTGCAAGCCCTGGTTAGACCGTCAGTCGTACGAACTTTCGCTTGCCACGTTGGAGAATATCGCCGGTCTTGACAGCAAGCGTTCCGGTGGCCTCTTCAACCAGCTCGCCGTTGAGACGAATGCCTTTTTCTTCGATCAGCCGGCGGGCTTCGCTGTTGGTGGCGGCGAAGCCGCAGGCCACGATGAGCTTGAGGGTCATGGCCCGGCCGTCCTGCATGACCGCGTCGGGGACCCGGATGGTCGGCGTGTCGGCCGGTACAACCAGATCGCCCGTCGAGGCCTTCTTCTGGTGAATCTGCTCCCATTCAGCCCGGGCCTGCTGGACAAGCTTGCGGTCGTGAAACGCCGAGGCCACCTCCACAGCCAGCCGTTTCTTGGCCTCCATGGGATGGGTCTTGCTCGCGTCGGTCAGGTCGCGGATCTCGCCGTCGGGTATGGAGGTCAGCAACGTCAGATAGTTCGCCATGCAGCCGTCGGGAAGACTCATCAGCTTGCCGAACATGTCGTGGGGCGATTCGGACACGCCCACGTAGTTGCCCAATGACTTGCTCATCTTCTCGACGCCATCCAAGCCGACCAGAATCGGCATCACCATGACCACCTGGGCTTCCTGGCCGGCGCCGCGCTGCAGGTCGCGACCGACGAGGTTGTTGAATGTTTGATCTGTGCCGCCCAGTTCTACATCTGACTGGATGCAAACGCTGTCCCAACCCTGCATGAGGGGGTAGAGCAATTCGTGCACACCGATGGGGATTTCCGCCTCGAAGCGCTTTCGGAAATCCTCCCGCTTGAGCATCTGGCCGACGGTCATCTGCCCGGCCAGCTTGAGGACATCCGCAAAGGTCATCCCCGCGAGCCATTCGCTGTTTGGGCGGACCTCCAATCTGTCGGGCGAGGTATCGAGCACCTTGCCAGCCTGCTCGAAGTAGGTCTTGGCGTTGGCCTCGATAGCCTTGTCATCCAGGACCGGTCGTGTCTTGCTGCGGCCGGAGGGGTCGCCGATCTTGGCGGTATAATCACCGATAATCAGCACCGCCTTGTGCCCCAAGTCCTGGAATTGCCGCATCTTGCGGAGGACCACGGTATGGCCGAGGTGGATGTCTGGGGCCGTCGGATCCAATCCGAGCTTGATCCGCAGGGGCGTATTAGTCTGCCGGGACCGCTGCAGCTTTTGCCGCAACTCGTCCAAGGTGTCAATCCGCTCGACCCCACGGGTCAGCACTCTCAACTGTTCCTCAACTGTCGCGAAGCTCATATTGTCATTATCCCCGTAAACTGCGGCCGATCAACCTCGGACCTTCTCCCGATGTCCGGGCGCACGATAGTCCAGGGGGTTCTCAGAATTCCGATCGCTTGCCGGGGTCAAGGACAGAGGGGCCGGCGCGTGAGGCGATCGCTCCCTGGGGGCTTTCCCGAGAGGCTATCCGGCCACGTATGATCGTCCGCGCGAGCCCCGGCGGAGGTTCCGCAAGGCCGAAACCGGCCCCGGCTTACAAAGCAGCCCTTGTGGGATATCATGGAGTCGTGCAACGAGGAGCGGAGGTCAGACGTGAGCAGTGAAATCTATGCCCAAGCCGGAGCAATTCCCTATCGTCACGACTCGAACGGCCGGCTCGAGATCCTCCTGATCCGTCGGATCGACAAGGAAAGATGGGGAATCCCCAAGGGGCTGATCGATCCGGGTGTCTCTCCGAGGGAAACCGCCCGTGCCGAAGCCATCGAGGAGGCCGGCGTGGCAGGCGTGCTCTCCGAGCAACCCGTCGGCTTCTTCTCGTTCAACAAGAAGGAATGGGACGCCATGGTTCACGTCACGGTGTTCCTGTTGCGGGTGACGGAGATCCAGCCCGAGTACCCGGAGCAGTATCGCCGGGAGCGCGAATGGTTCGCCTTCAACACCGCCGTCGAAGTCGCCGGGCGAAAGGGCTTGCGTGAACTGCTGCTGGACGTGCCCAAGCTGATTAAGGAACACCTGCCGGAGACACATGAATGACCGCCGGGTTCTACTTTGCGGGCGAGGTCGCAGGCCACCTTTGTCGAGCGGCGGCAAACCAGTCGCGCAAAGCCCTCTCTGCGGGTTTGCCGCGCGGGGTGTAGTTGTAGTCGTCCTTTCCGCCGGGCGTATCGTTCCACTCCCACCACAGGACGCCGCCCAATTGGTCGGGCGTCAGGCTTTTGCCCGGCTCATCGGAGTACTTCCAGGTCTCCATGAACGCGAGGTAACAATTGAGTTGCTCTTCCAGTCCGGCAGGCGTGGCTTCCTGCTTGTAGTAGTAGTTCCACGGTTCGATGGACGCGCCTTCCTGGCTGCACCATCCGGCTTCGGTGAACAGCAACGGCTTGTTGACCGTGGCCTGCCACTTAAGCAGGCCCTTCTTGAGGGGTTCCCACGCCTTGATGAGGTTGTGGAGGGACGGACGAGGCTCGGACGAAAGCTTGTAGTAGCTGGTCATCCCGACGAGGTCCAGTTCGTCCCAGAACTCGATCACTTTGTAATGATCCCAGTTAGCCGAATAGGAAAGCTTGCCGGAGAACTCCCTGCGGACTTCGCGAATCACCTCGTACCAGCGGTTGGTGAACTTTTCGGTGCTGACCAGCTCCGAGCCCACCATGAAGACCTCGACCTTGCCCTCCTCGGCGATGCGGGCGAAGTGCAGGACGAATTTGCGATACTGCTCGAACCAGTCGTCCCAGTTGGGCGGGCTGATCACGCCTCGCCATTCATTTCCGCGCGGGTCGGACAGCAAGATGATCGGCATGAGGATGACCCGCAGGCCGTTGTCGTGGGCGATCTTGAAGATTTCGAGCCACTGTTCCCTGCTCGGCGTCACGACCGGGTCGATCTTGAACGAATCGGAGCCGGCGTGCTCCTGGTAGCCGGGATTGCTGATCATGACGGTATCGGCGCCGAGATCGGCAATCTCTCGAAGGAGCACCTTGGCCTGCTGGATTGCTGTGGCCGAGTAATGTACCTGCCACGACATGCCATGGTAGGGGACGCCCGCCAAGGCCGAGACGGGCCTTCTCGGAAGCGGGGGGGTAACGGCCTTGCCGCCCCGATCAGCCGACCGGCCGGCGGAGTCTCGCCCGCCGTCTCCCCGGCCTGCACACGTCCACCAAAGTGCCGCCGCGAGGACGCAGAGACCGCCTGCAACCTGCCACACCACCTTCATCCCGTTCAGTCTCCCTCAACACATGCGCAAGAAGCCGCTGTCCACTCTGGGCAACCCAACGTACTCACATCCGCGCCGATTGGGCAGCCCGCAGATCGAACTCGACCTGCCCGAGTTTTCCGGCCCGATGAGCCACCTGTTTCGCATCCACCCAGACCGTCAGGCCTGCTGCCGACGCGGCGTCCGCGGAATTGTACACGATATCCAGCTCGTGGCCGCGATATCGCAACCTCCGCAATCTGAACCACTTCAGCGGTCCGGGGATCGGGTCTATTACCGCCCGGTCGCTGTTTGACGGCTGCAACCCGACCAGGTGTCGGATGACCAGATCGCAGTAGGTGCTGTGGAAGTAGTCCGGACAGCCCGTGGGATCCGGCGAACCGCTCTGGCCATCGTAGTATTCGGTGACCAGCGGCCGGGCGAGGTCCCCATTTTCATACTGCAAGTGCGTATAGCGGTCCAGAGCGTGCCAGAAGTGCTCCGGTTTGACGTGCGGCTGGGTATAGTCGCGGAGGGCGATGGCCATGACGTCCAAGATCATACTTGTGGCGTGGGGCCAAGCCGGGCCGTTCCACATGCAGCCGTGGGTCTTG
The DNA here is from genome assembly GCA_035384605.1 of Phycisphaerae bacterium. Lineage (NCBI taxonomy): Bacteria > Pseudomonadati > Planctomycetota > Phycisphaerae > Phycisphaerae bacterium. The sequence continues at coordinate 9,161 of DAOOIV010000036.1, read as the reverse complement.
CCCCCAGCCGCCGGCCAAGTGGCCACATGGGGGGTATAGGCCGGGCACTTGCGGGAAACCGTCGCGGGGGGATAGGCCGTCCAGAACTCGGTCGGATCGACCAGGTAAGCCAGGCTGGCCACGTATTCGGCCTGATTGGGGAACAACCGGCTCATGAACGGGTAAAACCCGACAATTTCGCGGACCCGAGCGACGGCCCCGTCATGCTCACGGGCGGCATAGCAGAACCGGTCTGTCGGGTTCCACAGCTTCTCCAGGCACGCCGCCCGGATCTTGCCCGCCAGTTGCTGGAACTCAGCGGCGCGGGCTTCGTCCTCCAGGAACCGCCATGCTTCCGCGAGCGCGGTCGCGTTGCCGTACAAATAGGCGGCGTAGTCCCCTCGCTCGAGCCTGGCATCGGGCTTGCTGTTGTCGTAATTCTCGTTGAAGTAGAAGAACGACGGCTGGAACTCCATACCGGTTGTACCGTGATTGCGCGGGGTGGGTAGAAAGTCGCCGTCGCGGTCAAACTGTCGAAGCGTGCCCCGCACGTCCTCCGACATCGGCTCGATCACCGACTGGAGCCAGCGGCGGTCGGGATGGACTTTGAACGCTTCCCAGGCGGCCTTGACGATCCAGTTATTGTAGTCGCCGCCCTTTTCGTTGATCCGTGCAGAGATGAAGAACTTGTTGGTGTCGTCAGGATTGAGGCAGTGGTTTTGCACCTGCCCGAACGCGTATTGCGGGTCACGAAGCCAGCGGGTCTCGGCGATGATGTGCGGTGAGCTGAAGGAGATCAGGCGCGGGAAGTGAGGCTGGTGCGTCCCCTCGAAGAAGTACGGATAAGGCAGGTTGCCCGTGCGGGCCCGGCTCAGGCAGTGCCGGGCGACGAACCAGCGATACCAGTACAGCTTGGTGATATATGGATCGTCGCACTCGAAGTGTGGGCAGTTGTCATCGAACCATTTCTGGTAGACCGCCTTGTGGTGTGGAAGGGCATTGGGCCGACTCGCCCATTCGCGAGCGGTTTGCGCGGCCTTGGCGGCGTCTTCCTGGAACGACATGACGATGCGGAGACTCACCGACCGGCCGGGCCTGATGTTGACACGTCGCCAGAGCGACGACTGCTTGCTCGCAAGTGTGAAACGGGGCGCAAGCAGGACTGCATGCCCGCGAACCCCGTGGAAGTCGGCCGAGCCTGTCAGCGTGTTGTCCGGGCCGCGCTCGCGGGCCAACCCGCTGGAGACATGAAGAAGGCATTCGGCGGAGACCTTCGAGTCGTTCGTGACCGTCACCAGGTCCACCAGCGTATCGTCGTCGGTGATGAACTTGCGCTCGATGACCACGAAGCGGCCGAACCGCGAGTGAGTCGCGAGGTGGCTCGGGAACCAGTCGACTCGGTCCGTTGCCGAAACGAAGGGCTTGTCTTGTTTGAAGATGTTGTGATTGGAGCTCGATATGGCCCGGTCAAGCGGCTGAAACACGATCGGGTCGGCGATCTTGGCGTAATGGATGTAGGAGAACTGCCCGCGGAAGCCGAGTCCCGGATCCAGTCGTTCCGTGAACAACCGTTTGCCGGTGGGTCCGAGGGTTCCCTGGCGGGCATCCGGGCGGTGCAGAAGATCATCGATGGCAACGCGATCCGACTTCCAGACGGCACAGCCGGCAGGCAACAGGCAAAGCAGCAAGCACATAGGCGCCCGACGAATCATCATGCCGTGGTCTCCGCGCAAGACAGCGGGCCGGCAGCCCGAGGACTACCGGCCCGTTGGTGATACCGGCTTACTTTTCGAGCCCCATGGCCCAGGCGATTCCGCCGAGCAGGTGCTTCTGGTAGGCGGGGTTGGTCCAGACGTCTTCGCGATGGCCGAGCGAGGTGTAGAAGACCCTGCCCTTGCCTTCGGTCCTGGTCCAGGCGATGGGGACAAGGCTGCCGGGCTTCATGCCCATGGCCTCGAGGTCCGCCTCGGGGGTCTTCTGTGTGTCTACGCTGATCAGCAGGCGGGAGTTCTCCGCAGAGAAGGTGTCGCCGAACAGGTAGTACTCATCCTGCAGTTTCCAGCCCTGTTCGAGCATCTTGGTGGCCGGGTGGTCGGGCACGTCGATCTTCAGCGTGGCCACCCTCTGTTGGTGGTGGGTCTTGAACGCCGCTCCGATCATCTTCACGTACTCCGGCCAGCCGGGGATGCCCTTGTCCTCGCCCCGGAACGAGTCGGTGGCTGAATGAATGCCGATAAACGCCCCGCCGTCCCGGATCCACTTCATCAGCGGCTCACGACTGATCAGCGGGTTTCCGGAAGTGTAGAAGACGATGGCGTCGTACTGCTTGCAGGCGTCTCCTTCGAGATCGTGGAAGTCCTGCGAGAGGAACACCTCGTATCCCGCCTTGGTTGCGATCTCCTTGAACACCTTCTCGGCATGGGCCATCTCGCCGGTCAACGGCCGGTTGACCACCGAATGGCGAAACCCGAACGATTGCGAATAGAACAGGATCTTCTTTTTTTTGGCGCTCTCGCCTTGGGCCAGACAAACCAACGCCCCGCTCACACACAGCGCCAAGCCGCCGAACAACATCCAATGCAGCTTCTTCATACTCGTGTACCTCGCAAACTGTCACCCCAGATGTCCTGAAAGTGCAAAGGGGACCCGCCCCCTCGACCGGGCAAGCAGCGTACCACCGGAACGGAGAGCTTTCAAACCCGCATCAGAGCGGCGCTATGACTGTTTCTTGAGGAGCCGAGGGTTCATCCTCTTGGTCTTCAACCGGCAGGATGAACCTGCCAGCTGGTCAAGCCGGTGCGGCTCTCACGCGATCTCCACCCACGTCCCCGTGCGGGCGCTGTCCAAAACGGCCTCGCAAACCTTCTGGGTTTCGAGGGCGTCGCGGAAAGTCGGGGCGGCGGACTGGCCCTTGGCGGCGGCCTCAAGGAAGTCAGCCGCCTGGTGGACAAAGCTGTGCTCGTAGCCGATCTGGAGGCCGGGCACCCACCACTTGTTCATATAGGGCATGTCGCCGTCGGTAACGTGGATGCTCCGCCAGCCGCGAATGATCGACTCGTCGCGATGGTCAAAGTAGCTCAGGCGGTGCAGGTCGTGCAGGTCCCAGGCGATCGAGGCCTTCTCGCCGTTGATTTCGAAAGTGTAGAGGGCCTTGTGGCCGCGGGCGTATCGGGTGGACTCGAAAACCGCGAGGGAGCCGTTGGCGAACCGAGCCAGGAATGCGCACGCGTCGTCGATGCCCACGGGTTCGACCTTACCGGTCTGGGTGTGTTTGCGTTCTTTGATGAACGTTTCTGTCATTGCGGTGACGCTCTTGATCGGTCCGTTCAGCCAGATGGCGGTGTCGATGCAGTGGGCGAGCAGGTCGCCGGTCACGCCGCTGCCGGCCGCCTTGACGTCGAGCCGCCACAGCGCGTCGCCGCCCTGCGGCAGGTCGGCCGAGATGGTCCAGTCCTGCAGGAAGACCGCGCGATAATGGAAGATGCGGCCAAGCCGGCCCTGGTCGATCAGGTTCTTGGCCAGCGTCACGGCCGGAACCCGCCGGTAGTTGAACGAGACCAGGTTGGGCACGCCGGCTTTCTCGACCGCCGCGACCATTTCCTGCCCCTCGGCCACGTTCAGCGCCAGGGGCTTTTCGCAGATGATCATCTTGCCGGCCTTGGCGGCGGCGATGGCGATCTCCTTGTGCATGTTGTTCGGCACGCAGATATCGACCAGTTCGATGTCCTTGCGGTCCAGGAGCTTCTGCCAGTCGGTTTCGACTGACTCGTAACCCCAGGTGTCGGCGAACGTCTTGGCCTTGTCGGCGTTGACGTCGCAGATCGCCTTGAGCACCGGCCGGAGCGGCGTCCGGAAGAAGTTGTAGACCTTGCGGTACGCGTTCGAGTGCGTCCGGCCCATGAAACCGCAACCGATGAGTCCGACGTTGAGAGGTTTAGACATGGTGTGTCCCTCAAGAGCGTCAAATCCCCAAAAACCAGGCACCGGCAGCAGGTCAGTTTACTTACGTTCGGCAGGCCGTGTAAAGGCCACGATCGCAACGTGCGCGTTCTTGATCCAGATCTCTCCCATTTCGGCGTCTGGCTCAGTCACCGCCAGGACAGTCCACTCGGGACTCCTCCGTGCAAGTCTGCCCCGCAGTTCTTCTGCAAATCCGCCGCGTTGCCCGGACAATTGTTCTTTCAGGATTACCGTGCAATCCTGCCCGATTCTCGGAGCCCAGTCGTCGGCGCCCTGCCCAGAATCCGCGCGAGGGTCATTGCACCCACTTATGCCTGCACTGCTGCAGAACAGAAGCAAACCCAATGTGATCACGGCGAAACGACACATCATAGAGCACCTCCTGAACGGATATGAGAGCTGCATAGCCTCCCGCAAAGCGCTACGTTATCTTCGGATGCGGGACGACCACGGCAACTTGTTCAGTACGGTTGCGTTTGCCGTTATCCCACATGTACTCAGGTGAAGAATAACGCCTGCCTGGCGACCAAGCAAGCGAGACATCAGCCTTCACTGGCTTCACCGGCAGCCCGTTCCTCCATCCGCCGGCGGTGATCGGCCTCCAGCTTCTGCCAGAACTCGGACGACCGGCGCTGATGCTGGTACTGCTGCCGCACTGGCTCGTTGAGGTAGCGCTGACCGGTTATGGGCGAGTTCTGCAGGCTGTCGGCCCAGCCGCGGATCTGACGCGATATCGACTCAACCAGGGATTTCAAATCTGAGATTTCAGATTTCAAATGCGTGAAATGCGGAAGCCGCTCGGTCAGCAGCAGCATCGACCTCACTTCGCCGGCCGAGCCCCGCGCGATGTACAGGAAGGTCAGCAATTCCTGCGTCGTCCCCCGCTCGAAGCCCTCCGCGATGTTGTTCCCCACCGAAATCGCCGCCCGCTGTAGCTGGTTCCGCAGGTCGCCTTTGTTGGCAAAAGCCCGGTCTTCAGTCAGGGTGAAGACCCGCACAGCCAGTTCCATCGCCGCCTGCCAAACGGGGAGGTCTTCGAAACGTTGGTAGGTCATGGAGACATTCTTCTGTGGCAGGCGAGTCAGACAAACCTGGGTTTCCGGCAATCTGAAATCTCAAATCTCAGATCTCAGATAGCCCACGGCAGATCTCACTCCCTTGGGGCTGCCTCTACCCATTCCACCCATGCGTATCCCGCACGGCCGCCATCGCCGCCAGGATGGAGTTCCAGGTGTCGGGCTTCATCATGGTGGCGTTGGGGAACATGCAGCCGTCCCAGCAGATATGCTTGAACTTGCGGGTGGGTTGACCTTTGTCGTCCTTCAGCCAGAGGCCGGCCTCGCGGACGATGTCGAGCTTGCCGTTGGGGTCGTTGGGCAGACAGTGGCGGCCGGTCTTATCATGTGAACCCGATCCCTTCACCGTCGCGTCGCTTTGGGCGACGTGGAAATCGATGGTCCACGGGCGCAGAGCCGAGGTGAGCGTCTTGTAGGCTTGCGTGAACGTGGTCGTGTCGCTCCAGGAGAAGTTCTCTGGCAGAATGCGGTCTTCGGGAGCGTTCGTACCTAGGAGGTAATGCAGGGTATGGGCCATATCCGCCTGGAAGCCGAGAGTCCGTGGCTGATTCACGCCTTCCAGCACCGCCAGCATGGCCTTCCAACTGTGCATGCCGGCCCAGCAAACCTCGCCTTCGGCGGCCAGCCGCTCGCCGTGGTCCTCGGCCACCTTGCAGGCTTCCTTGAAGGTGTCAATGATCTTCCTGGTGCTGCCGGCGGGGTCGTCGTACCAGGCATCCGGTCCGCACGCCGAGTCGATCCGCACCACACCATAGGGCCGTACGCCCATTTCGCGCCAGAACTCAGCAATCCGGCATCCTTTTCGCACCTGCTCGCAGAACTTCTTGCGGTCGTTGGCGTCGCCCATGGCGGAGCCGCCACCGGTCGGCGGCCAGACCGGTGCGACCACCGAGCCGATGACCAGCCCGCGCGACGTCACCTTCTCGGCGATGCGTTTGAGATCGTCGTCGGATGCATCGATGTCCACGTGCGGAGCAAACAGGAAGATGTCCACGCCGTCGAACTTGGCGTTGTCCGCCTTCGCGGCGGCCGTGAGGTCCAACATGGTGTCCAGGTCGATGGCCGGCTCCTCGGCCCCGGGGCCCTTGCCGACGACGCCCGGCCAGGCGGCGTTGTGAAGCTTAGGATACTGATTGATGTGTGCAGCGCTCACGAGCGTTCCTCCCTACGGTTAATGACCAATGCCGAAGCCCCAATGACCAATCAATGACCAAGCCCGAATGACGAACCGCCTCGTTGCGACGACCTCTCAGCCTAGACTACGCTTCGCCGGCTGCCGGTTGTCGGGCCTTCCTGCTTCGATGGATGGCACCGAAGATCAGGGTGAGTTCCTGGGCCTCAAGCCAGAGTGCCCGAGCCTTGTCTTTGAGCGCGGGCAGAGCAACAGCGATCACTCGCAGCCAGTATTTGCTCTCTTTCGACTCTCTTTTACAGACGCTGATCCGGTATCGAAACTCCTTCGCCGAACCAGCCTCATCGGCCTCACAGTAGTTGGAGCCCACGCTTGTACCGGCCCTGACCAACTGTCCGACTAGCGGCTGCGTCACGGGGTCAACCGGAATCATCCTGGCAAACGCAATGATCGCCTCGCCGAATCGCGCCGTGCGCTCCTCCAGGTCGTAGGTTTTCTCCGGTCTGCCGCTTTTTCCGTGCATGCTTCGGGTCTGTTTGGTCATTGGCGCGGTGCTTTCGAGGTCTCCGTCTCCTTAACTGCCGGCGGTACCTGGTTCGGCTTCTATTCGGGATTCGGGCTTCGTCATTCATTGGTCATTGGGTTTTGGTCATTGGTCATTGCTTTTTATGGTCGCCGATCTTTGGCAGATTGGCGTGTACATCGGGTCCGAAGTATCGCAGCCCGACCAGCGGCTCGTTGCCGGTGTTTTCGATCTCGATTCCCCGGGTGGCGGCTTCGTGGGTGATGAATACCTCGTCTTCAGTTTCTTCGCCGAACCGGATCATGGCCGGCGTTTGAAGTCTCATCTTGCCGATCCGCCCGCAACCCTGGACGGTGATCCAGCCGCTGGCGCCCGGGTCCTTGAGCGTGCACTTGGCACCCGGCTCGATGGTCAGTTCCTTGGCGCTGACCACCTGCTGGCCGTCGATGGTGCCGTATACGATCCACTTGTCGGTGTAACCGGGGCCGCTGCAAGCCTTATCCACGATCGGGATGAGCTGGTTATGTTCCATGAAGTGCGTATCGACGTTCTTTTCCCAGTCGAGCTGGTCGACGATATAGTCCAAGTCGTGGTGCTTGTCCTTGGGCACGTCCTTGACCAGCAGATCCCAGGGCACGAATCGCCCTTCGACGATGTTCTGGAACATTCCGAACACATCCGAACCCCACTGGGGCTCGTAGGTGCACAGGGAACCTGGAGCGTGCAGCACGCCGGCCGGAATCAGCCAGCCCGAGCCGCGCATGAGCCGGTAGGCCCTGGAGAGGTACAAGATGCCGTTGTCGCCCTTGTTCCAGTTTTCCAGGCACCGGCGGACCTGGGCCTTGGTCGTGCCCGGTTCGAGGCCCATGAACGTGTACGGGAAGTGGTTGTCGCAGTTGTTCATCTGGGGCGAGAAGTAGTAGGCCTCGGGCTTACCCTCCTGGCCGGTGAGCTTGGCGTGCTCGTGCTTCTGGTGCATGTGGTGTGGGATGGGGCCGAGGTTATCGAAGAACTTCGAGTAGACTGGCCACCTTTTGTACTTGTCCCACATGGCCTTGCCGATCATCCTGACACCGGCTTCGGCCACGGCTTCCTTCATCAGGAAGCGCTTGCCCTCAAAGGAGATATAGCTGAGCCCCTCGTCGGGCAGCCGGTTCTCATTCATCGCCTCGGTCGTGCTGGCGAACCACCGTTCGTCGATTCCCCCGCGATCGGCCCCCAGGGCATAGTAGTCATCCGGATGCAGTTTGATCCGCCGTCCGGGGTGCAGGAAGCTTCGTGGGACCCACGTGGGGGTCAGCCGCAAGACGCCCTGACCGGCATCCAATGCGCTGTTTAAGATTTGACCGATGTTCTTGCTGACAATCGTGCTTGGGTTCGCCATGATCGTGATCTCTCCGACTGGTACCTACGGCCAGGGCCCCTCGCCTCGACCGGGCCAGCCAAGTTACCCGACCCCGCCGGGGCAGGCAAGGTGAAAACGGGGGCTGGGGATCGGGGACTGGGGGCTGGGGGCTGGAGCGGAACGAAGCGAAGAAGGACGGTCCGGTCGTTTTCCTGGCGAGCCGAGGGGCTTGCCCCCTGGGTCTTCGGGGAATGCAGAAGGGCTGGCAGGAGAACCCTGCCGGCTCGTCAAACTGGTTGGGGTCAGAAAGCCTTATTGATGATCGCGCCCGGCGTCGTACGTGTGCCTCGCCACCTCGGCCACCGGTGCCGTCCAGATGCGTTCGCGGTTCGTCGCCAGGTATGCCGCGAGTCCATCCAGCACCGGGGCGCTTACCGGCAGATGCCCCTCCTGGATGCCGTGGAAGGTGAGGATGGCCCATCGCCCCATCGAGACGGCCTGCTCGACGCGGCGGATGAGATCGGCGATCGGCAGGTTGTCGGCCCGCAGGCTGAGGAGCACGTGAAGATCGCAGTATCGCGGATCGTTGAACGGCTTGGAGATCTCGCCGCCGGCCGCCGCCGCGAGGAAGTGCTCGGCGATGAAGGGGACAACGCTGCGGCACTGCCGCCCCCGGCCGACCCAGGTCTGATAGCACGGGTAGGCGAAGGTCCAGTCCCGCGGCCCGAAGGCGTTCTCCAGCCGGTTATGAGCTGCCAGCACATCGGCGGCATACTTTTCCAAGGTGAGGTTCTCGTAGCAGTTCGGTCCCGGCCGGTCGGCCAGCGCCGCCGGAATCGGATGGTTCATCGTGTGATTGCCGATCTCGTGGCCTGCCTCCAGGACCGGTTTCCACTCGGCGGCCCGGGCCCGCCACTGATCGTCCGGCCCGGCCGGGCAGATGTAGAACGTGCCCCGCAGCCCGTGCTGCTCCAGCAACGGAGCGGCACGCTGGATGTGCGAATCCATGCTGTCATCGAATCGCAGGCTCACCGCCCCCTGCTGCCCATTCGGCCATTTGAACGAATCGCTGTTCACGCTCACCTCGCTCAGGCAATTCTCAAGCATTCATGCCTGATTCGCCATTATGGCTGGCCCCAGAATCCG
>DAOOIV010000035.1 GCA_035384605.1 Phycisphaerae bacterium | reverse complement strand
GCCAAGGAAGCCTGTCGCCCCTGTAAATAGTATGGTCTCGGGTCGGCTACTCCTCATTACCATATGCACTCGTGCTCACCTTGGACAACCCCTGCCCGCGCCGGCAGGGTAGTCGCAGTATCATAGCGTAAACCATTTGGGACGCCAAGGGCTTATCGGGGTCCGGGATACGGGGGTCCGGTCAGGTACAAATCCGTCCGAATGATCCTGCCAGCCACCTCCCGAATCCGGAAGAGCATATCCCGTTCCTTCAGAAACCGCCGGGCAGAGTCTCGCTCCGACGTGAGCCGAGCCAACGTCTGATCGTCGACGGTCGAAAGCCACCATTTGCGCACCCGCGACAAGTCCGGAGGTCCGGGCACCTCGCCCGCAACTACATCCTGGAGCGGTGCGGCAAGTGCCCTGCTCACTGGCCGGGCAACCTCTTGAAGCGCCGACCAAGCTCTCTGAGCGAGACGAGGATTGCCGCTACCAACGGCCGCGAACAAGCCCTCAGCCGCCCCCGCGTACCCGGCCCGCAACGCCTCGGCGTCCCGTGAAACTGACGCGTCGTCCACATGGATCGGCCGCAGAGCAGGCACTTTCGGTGGCCCCTGCGGTCCCCAGAATCGCAGCCGGGCAGCCGCATGTTCCGTACTGGTCAAGTAGAACAGATATCGGCTAGTAGCCAAAGGTTTGTGAAATCGGAATTTAAGCTCCCGAACCGCCTCCTGGTCAGCCTGCACAATCTCGACCTCGAACGGGGCCCTGTGATTGCGGATGATTTCGCCGGTCTGGAACCGCCGGCCTGCCCTCATGGCCTCGATACAGAAGCGACCCAAAGCTCCGGAGAAATAGCCCCTCCCGGCACAGCTCAGTGAAAACGTGTAGGCGTCGATCTGCTCCAGACGGCATGCGTCCTGCATACGGAGGACGTTGTCGGCATACGTGAGCACGTGGCAACGGAGATCGGGGGCCGTCCGGAGCAGCCGGTCATCGGAATCGCCGGCCCAAGCCTCCTGCAAATGACACTTGGCGTAGATGTTCACGAATGGCAGATTGATCAGGAAGACGTCCGTGGCTTCGTCGTGGCCGGCGGTTGCCGTGATTTCGTCAATTGTCCATCTTTCGGCGGCCAAGACGGACTGCCACATGGTTCGATAGATGGGTATGTAGGTAGTCGTGGCGATGAGGAACCAGATGGCGACCGGACGGCACCATTTGCCGATACCGATCGGGGCCAGGTGATCCTTAAGGGCCGCTCCCAAGACCATGGCTACAGCAAACGCCACAGCGGGCATGTAGCCCGAATGCGGCGTGGCCATGATCGGAGTGACAGGCAGCAGTGCAAGCAGGATCCAGAGCGGCCAGATCCACCAGCCGCGTGCGCGCCGACAGGCTTGATAGTAACCGGTGCCCATGATCGCGACGATGAGGAGCATCAGCAGGCAATCGCCAGGCACCTCGGTGACGGGGTTGAATCGACCCGTCGGCCCCACAGTCATGGGTGAAAGCCAGATCGCAGCCGTCACATAGTGCAGAAGCTTGACCGGCAGCCACAGGAAGTAGCCTGGACCATCCGGCCTTCGCAGATAGAAGTCCGGAAACGGCTCGTAGTCCAAGAAGAGACGCCAGATCATGAACATGACGGCAACTGCAACCATGAGAAGCAATCCGGGCAGTCGCGTGCGCAGGTGCCGCCGCCCCCCAAAGGCAAGATCGAAGGATGCAACAAGAAGAGGAAGAACAATCGCGTTTTCACGACTGCCCAGAGCCAACACCCAAAGGAACATCGCACCGGCAAACCAAGACCAGCGCATGGGCGGAGCGTGGCCGTTCAGGTTTCGGCCTTCCGCCGCGTGCAATCCGGCTTGAGCCGGTTTGGGATCCGCCGCCGGTGCGGCGTAGAGATTCAAACCCGATGCTCTGACGTAGCACAGCAGCGCGCCGAGAGTCAGCGTCGTCATCAGAACGGTGTTCTGAGCCGCCAGCCAGGCCACCGCGAACAGGCTGTGAGAATAGACGACGAAAAGCAGCGCTCCGACGATCGACCAGAATCGCATCTTCGTCAAGCGGAGACAGAGGTGGTGAACCATCACGGCGTTCACCAAGTGCAGCACGATGCTCAGCAGATGCAGCGTCTTGACGCTGCCATTGCTCAGACGGTATAGGGCCTTCACGACAAGAATGGACACGGGACGGATGTATTGCCACTGGATGTTCTCGGTCTGCCACCATGTCTCGATGAATGCATCGGGCTTGATCGTGGTGGCGTCGAGCAGCGCTTTCAAGGACCACCGGTCGTCCATGTATTGGCGACGGTGCCAGTGGTCGTCGAGAAACCAGCCGTCCCAGATTGCCTTGTAGTGGGCCACCGCGGTGGCGCTACCGAGCAAGAGAAGAACCAGAATGACGTACCGACGAGAATACATCTTATCGATGACCCCGTGTAGCGCGCATGAACCAAAGGCGGGTAGTCTAGCGAATCCGCGTCGGTTCGTCATGGCTCTTTCCAATCGCGCGCCTGGCTTGGCGCTGGGCCGCGGGAGCCGACCTTCGAGCCGGCTGTGGGGCCACCGACGCGCGGGCCGGTGTGTCTCATCAATGGACTTGGCAAGAACCGTGGGCGTGCTGCTGCTTCCGTTGGTGACGGCCTGTGGCTTCGAAGAAAAGCCTTGGCCGATGCGGCCACAGGACCGTGTGCTCATCTCGATTCCCGGTCCCGAAGAGCGGCAGGCGATGGCCGGCTCAACGCGCAAATGGCTGGAGCATAGCCATCGGCAGATAGAGCACCTGCTCACCGAGCGAGGCCGACTGGTCATGCTGACCGACGATATGGTGGACGCGGAGGGCCGGCCGCGGGACGTGTATCGGTACTTCGGCCGGGATCCGGCACACGGCAACCTCCTGAGGAAGAACTGGTACGGGCTGCTGCACACCGCCCAAGCTGCCAGCCGGGCCCCGGCCATCAGTAAACCGCTCAACCCGTGGCCGGGGTACTCGCAGGTTTGGATTCCTGTGGGCGATGACGTCGAACTCAGTGGATGGCTGGGGTTCGCAAAGGAAGACGGCCGGCCCCGGGAGGCCGACTGCATTGTCATGGTTCCCGGCTTTCTGGGCGACAACGCGGTTTCGCGGACGGAATACGTCTCACATTCTCTGCAACGGGCCGGCTTCCACGTGCTGGCTCTGGAGCTGCGCGGTCACGGCCACACCGACTTGCGATACCCGGACGTCTACTACAACTTCGGCGTCATCGAGATGCAGGACATGCTCAAAGTCTCCGAGTGGCTTGAAGACAACTACCCGCAGATCCGGCGCACGGGTATGCTCAGCTTCTGCTGGGGCGGTAACCTGGCCATGCTGACGGCCTGGTACGACGGGCGGCAACCGGACGATCCGAGCATCACCGACAGGCTAGCGCCGTTCCTGGACCCTCCTTCGCGGCGGCGCCACTACACGGCGGGAATCCTGGCGTTTGCCCCGGTGCTGGCCTGGGAGGAAGTCGTGGATACCTGCGATCACGTGAATGAAGTATTCACCAATCCTTCGGCATATTTTCTGCAGCAATTCGTCCAAGAACGGATGATTCGGAAGGGACATCCCGAGGTATCGGGCAATCTGCGGCACCTGATCGCGTACGAGTTCTCGGGATCCTTCTTCGGGCCGTCGCTGCCGATCGCGGACGGCTACCAGGCTCTTCGCTTCCTGCCCTACCGTGGGCTTCCGCACGGCGACAAAATGGAGCGGGCTCGGGTGCCGGTGCTGATTGTCAGCTCGGTCAACGATCCGTTCCTCGACGCACGGGACACGGCCGAGCTGGTGGCACAGACTTCCAACCCGAAGATGGCGGCGATCATGCTTCGCGGCGGGGGCCACATCGGTTTTGCGGCCTACAACCGCTCCTACTTCTACAGTCTCATCGTTAACTTCTTCGACCCGCACCGAGGAGCAGCGGCGTGCATCGGGGATGCTGAGAGCGGCGAATGATCAGCAACAAAAGGGACCGCCCCCATGGAGCGGCCCCTTTTTCGTGCTGAGATTCCGGCATCAGCGCTTCATGAAACGGCGATCAACGGCGCCGCAACAGGAAGAGAACGCCTAATCCAAAGACGCCCAACGCTGCCGGCTCTGGAATAATGATGTCGAACCGGCTGGTGCCACTTGCCTGGTCGTTCGCCGACAAGGTGAACTTGAACTCGGCTTCGATTCTGTCCACTGTCGCCAAAATGGTCTGCCGACCGCTGGCAGGCTGGCGCTCGGTTCCGACCGCGCTCGAATCCGGCAGTGCGGTGACCGTGCTCACAAGGTTCGCCCATGGCACGGCCGGGCTGTTGTATCTGGCTTGATATGCTTTGGCTCCCGGGTAAAGACCTGTGGCGCTGGCCCCGTTGCTGTCATTGTCGGTGACCGTAATGGCGGCCGTCGCATAGGCGAGGGGATTGACAATCGCCGGGAAGGGAACCGTCGCCGTGCTGATGGTGAATGTTGTAGGCGCGCCCCCGGCAACAACTGCAAAGCTGAGCGTGACCGCAGGGTCTGTGTCGATCTCCAGGAGAAGGTCTTCGAGCGTGGCCAAGACCTCTGAACCGGCTTTAATCTCGCGGTTTTGCTGACCTGAAGGCAACCGCCAAGTCCAAACGCCATCGATGGGAGCCCCAGGCGTGAAGACAAACTGCAAGTAGCCCGCTTTTCCGTTCTGGCTTGCGTCAATTCGCACGATCTTCGCGCCATCTCCGGGGATCCAGGCAGCGAAAGCCTGACCCGCACAGAGACCTATCACAACCAGCCCGACGATCGCTACAGAGTACTTGCGGTCCATCGATTCTCCTCCTTCCGGACGCGCGTCCTAACAGCAGAGTTGCATCGCGTTGCTGCGTGCTTCGGGGATCGCTTTACCATTCTTCCTCGATACCCGATGCACACCTGCACCATCATAGCCGACACACAACGGTATCGCAAGCAGAAAAACCCTCACGCGAGATATTTTCTCTTCGACCGCCGCATGCACAGCCGCTGAAGGTGAAAGGCCAGGCAACCAAGAGGCAGGGCCAGGGCTGGTGGCGCGTAACTCATTTTCTAATAAAGGCTTACGAAACTTAATGGATTGGAATTCGATGTCCCACTGCCGGCTCACGGCGCAGGATATGCTTGCCCTGCCGGCTGGATGGCCTCCGTCCGCGGCTATCCAGATCGCGTCACCCGTTGGGGGAACGGCCGGCACCGGACGGTGTTCGGCGTCCCCGGGCAATCCGCCCCGATGACGTCCAGCACAGTTCCGGGGCCATGAACGAACCGGACTATTGCCGGGCCGTCAAGACGTCCTCGCCGTACTGTAAGCACCGCTCGACCGCAAGCTGACACCCAGAAAACCCAGGCAATCAGGAAAATGGGCATGCCGACCGAGGGCTTCCTGAAGTTCTATTTCGATCATCTAAGCAGCATGCACACATCGCTGTGTCGCGATCGCAAGAATCCAGAATGCTGACGTCACCAGGTCTCCGCTGTACTGCCGCAACGCCGGCAGGATGGTGACGTCGCGGTCCTCGCTGCCCGCCGTTGCCGGGCGAAGTTCCAGGTGCCTTTGTCAGCCCCTTCAGTGTTTTTTTGATAGGATTAACCTGGTTCATAATACGGCAGGGTCTTCGCCCTATGCACGATCCAGCGCTCATCTCTCCTGGAATCGAACACCGCGAAATTCTTATGAGTCCACAGAATTTTTCGCATTTTGTGCTTGACTGCTCAGGAAGGCTTGAGATAGGCTACGCCTTATCAGCAGCTTGGCCGGTGGGCGATGTTGAAGTCGGCACCCGTGTGAATGCAAGCTCGAAAGGCTCGTCCTTGCTTCCCCAAGTGCAGCTTTCTCATCGAACCTGAGTGTTGAACCGTCGCGGCAAAGCCGTCAGGCAGAGCCGCATGCACAACTCCTTTCTTATGCCTTTCGGGAGGGCATGAACATGCGAACGGGTTCCATTCTTCTAATTGGTTTTCTCGTAGTTCTGCCGGCAACATCCATGGCGGGGGAATCCCTGGTCAACGGCAGCTTTGAGGATGGCACGCTCAACGGCTGGACCATTCTGTCCGACAGCGTGGCCAACTATCACAACCCGCCGATCAAACAGTGTATTTGCGGGGGCGATGTAACTCCCGAGAACCCGGGGGCACACAGATTTCACGATTTGCTGCTTGCACCGGATGGTCAGTATTTCGCCGGACTGACCTGGATGCAAGACGCGGAACCTTATGACAACCTGCCCCACCCAGGAAAGCTTTCGCGCTACCTGCAAACCATCGATGTGGCCAATTGGAATCCCGGTGCCGACCGCACCAACTACCACTTCGAGATCTGGTCCCAGATGGCTCACAGTTGGCACTGGAACCGCCACGGGCAGGCGCGGCAAACGTACATCATCCACTGGAACAATGACGGGCTGGCGCCGCGGGACACGGCCCTGGTGATGATTTCGGGGGACATCTACGACAGCGACACGATCGAGATCGACACGGGCGGGGCCAATCGCGTGTACGAATTTGACACTGACGGACAGATTCGGCCAACCAGCAATGTCGCGGTGGTGGTCCCGAACCCGTTGGCAACCGTCGTTATTTCCGGCGGCATCCTGGACGGCGACACGATCGAACTGGACACCACGGGTGTCAATCACGTCTATGAGTTTGACGCCGACGGTTCAGTCGGAGCTGGTCATGTCGTCGTGGACATGAGCAGTGCTGTGCTCAAAGCAACGATCAGGATCGTCGGAAACGTTGCGGATGGCGACACGATCGAGATCGATCCCACGGGTGTCAATATTGTGTACGAGTTCGACAACAACGGCGTTGTTGCGGAGGGGAACGTGCCGGTCAACGGTGTTGGCACTTACAAGACCGCCTTGAACGCACTGAGCGCCAAGATCAACAGCGACCCCAACCGCCCCTACAATGCGTCTGGCCGAGACGGAAACAACGTTTACCTTACCTGGATTGCACCCGGCGGCGGAACGACCAACACCAATCTCAACGATGCCAATGGAACCATTTCGGTCACAAATTGGGGCCGTGATAAGGATGTCGCGAAGTCGCGGCTCATAAATGCCATCAACACGGATCCCACTGGGCCACCCTTTACCGCGATCGACGGTGGCACGAATACGATCAAGCTGATCTGGACCGGCGCCGCCGGGCAAGCAGCCACCAACACCAATCTGAACGACGCAAACAACGTCATTTCGATCACTGATTTCAAGGGAATTGCCAAGAACGACGCCAAGGCCGCCTTGATGGCCGCGATCAATGCCGACCCGGGCGCACTGTGCACCGCATCCGATGTCAACAGCACCGGGGACGACCAAACGCGCTACATCAAACTCACCTGGAACACGCTGAGCTCCGGCGGTGCGACCAACTCGAATCTGAATGACACGTTCGGCCGCATCAGCGTGACCAATTTCAGCTATTTCCAGGGGGTGTGCGACAACACCTATGTCATCGGCGACCTGGACCCCATGGCTTTCGTGAAGGGCTCGTCTCTGGAATTCAACAATTGGCGCAAGATCAAACTCTCGGGCAGTATTCCGGACAACCCCCAGGCCGTCGTGCTTGAAATCCGGCTGGAGCACGAAGGAAACATGAGCACCACGCACAATTGCTTTGACGGCGTGGTCTTCTCGGCCGAGTCGGCCACGGGAAGCGCGATCGGCCCGTTCACCGGCGATATTGTGAACAGTGATTTCGAGCTGGAGCCGTACAACACCCAGCATTACGGATTTGACAAAAACGTCACCGCGTATCCATTCCTTGTTACGCCCCACCCATTCGGCTGGGACGCGCTCACCTGGCGGTGGGGCGGATCCGGGGACGGAGCCGGACCCATCGAGGGACTCACGAACGGCGTGACCGTCCCGACCAACCCTCTGGACCTGTCCACGCCGTCAGGCGAGCATTTCTGGGGCCGGGCCAACGATCCGCCCTTGGGAACCTATAATAGCAATTGTGAAGGGACCTGGGGAAAACTGTTGCCGGTGCGCAACTGGTCGCCCTGCGCAACGGGCATCCGTTGGAAGCTGCACTATCTGACCAAGATCTGGAACACGCACGACATGGATCCGGACTGGAACTCCAGTTACACCCTGACCTTGTGGTGGGATATCGACGATGACGCACGGCAATACTCGATTATGGATATTCCGCCAAACCCCTCCACTGACATCAGACACCACCTTGAACATGGGTCATTTCCTTGGGTAAAGATCGTGGACATGAACGATCGGGCCTATCCTGACGCCAGGACGCGAGGATTGATCGAGGTGGAACAGGAGGGCGAGTTTGCCCCGACCGACCGTTACGGCAACTCGTACGCGCCGGAGCACGTCATCCTGCGGGACAGCCAGTGGGTATGGGGATGGTGGGATGGCACGATGCCGTACCGCATCGCGTACGACAAAGTGGATTTCTACGTCGAGGCGATCGTCCCGACCGAGGTGCGAATCGTCACCCCGCCGCCTCTTCCGGCAGGCGATTGCGACAACCTGTACAGCGTTCAACTGCTTGGCTGCTATGAGCCGCCGTTGACCTTCTCGATTGTCTCCGGAAGCCTGCCACCCGGTTTGACGCTGTCGCCAACGGGGCTGATTTCTGGACGGCCGAACACGGCGGGTACCTTTGCCTTCACGGTGCAGCTCGAAGACGGCACGTCCGCCACCACCACCAAGGGCTTTGAGATCGCCGTCAGCGGCAATTGTTGCGGCCCGATCTCCGGTGATCTCGACCGTGACAGCGACGTCGACCAGAGAGACTTCGCCCTTCTACAGCTTTGTTACACCGGCTCGGACGGCGGCGTGCCGCTGCCACCGGAGGCCCCGGATTGCACGTGCGCCGATCTGGACAAGGACGGTCTGGACATCGACCAATCCGACCTGCTCGTGTTCGAGCAGTGCGCGAGCGGTCCGGGAATCCCGGCCGATCCGCAGTGTTCGACGGAAGCATGCTGCCTGACAGACGGAAGTTGTGTCGAGATGCTCCCAATGACGTGCTCAAGCCTGGGTGGGATCCCGCAAGGCAGCGGGACAACCTGCAAAACGGCGAGTTGTCCGTAGCAGCCAACCGGGTCGGAGCGGCGAAGCTCAGAGAGAGACCGTGGGGGAATCATCGCAGATTTCACCGATGGTTCCCCCCGGTATACCTCACCCTACCGCACAGGGTGGTAACGGCCCGCGCCCCAACCGGCTGCGCGGTACCACGCAGCGGCTGTTTCAACAACCGGCGACGACGAACAACACCAACCTTGGGACGGGGCGTCCCAACAGATCTGAGAGCGTTTATCAGTCTTCTTCGCGATGCAGCAGCACGATGCTGATGTCGTCGGGGTGGCGACCGTCTTTGAAGAAGCTGATCAGTTCGGTGGTGACATCCTGAAGGGTTGTGGTCGGGGGCTGACCGAAACCGTCGCAGACCAGGGTGATAAAACGGTGCTCGCCAAATCGACGGCCCTGGCCGTCGGTGCAGGTGGCAATGCCTCGGGTGTACAGAACCAGCGTCTCGTCGGGGGCGAGCTGCTCGACAAACGACTGGTACTCGAAGTTGCGGACCTGCCCGATGGCCGGAGCATCGGCGGCTCCGAGCGGCCGGGGCTGACCATCGGCTCCGACGACGAACGCCCCGATCTTGCCGGCACGCGAATAGCGCACCCTTCCGCCGGGGTAGATCGTCAGGAATACCGCGTCCACGGTGGAGGGGTCGCGTTCATCGTACATCAGCCAGTTCAGGGCCCTGGCCAAGGCATGCGGCGGGTCATTGTGCAAGAAGCCGACGCGAAAGGTGGAATGCAGGCGGGCCATCGACAGGGCCAGCAATGCGCCGGTGGCGTTGACGTGCCCGAGCAGCAGCGCCGTCAGGGGCGTGTCGGGGTGTTTCATCACGTCGTATACGTCGCCGGGGTTTTCCTGGCCCGAGCGGCTGTACGCAGCCAGCTTGAGACCCTCGAGCGGAGGCACGCCCTTGGGATCGAGGTGTTCCTGGATTGCATGCACCACGCTGATCTCAGTGGCCGAGATTTCGGCGGAGCGCTGAGCATGTCCTTCGAGCAGGGCCTGGAGTTTGAGCGAGAGCCGGGCAGCAAGGGCGGAAAGCATATCGAGGTCTGAGCTGCGGAAGCGCGAGGTCTTTACCCGGCGGTCAACGTAGATCATGCCCAGCGAACCGGTTTTGCCCGTCAGCGGAGCACCCATGGCCGAGCCGATGTATTCGTGCTCGCGAACCTTGCGAATGCAGATGTGCTGGTGCCGATCAACGCAGCGATATCGCAGAAGCTCGATGATTGGGTTGAGATCGCATGGCTGGCCGTTGGCCAGCTTGCCCCCTTGGACATCCAGCTCGCCCCGAGACTGTCGTCGGAAGCCGACCCAGGCACAACGGGCCTCAAACACATCGAGGAGAAGGTTAAGCGTGGTTTCCACCCAGTCGTGCAGGTCGCGAGTGCCGTCGATGACGGCACAGGCTCCGGCGAGCCGGTCCAGTTGTAACCGGGTGAGAGACAATGAATCGCTGTGACGACGAACCAAGGAGCCGGCCGGCAGCGGGAATTCGCGGATCCGAATCAGCTCCTCGGCCGTCAGTTCCGGTTCCTGGACCACCGCATGATTCAGGTCTTCCTCGAGATAGACTTTAAGTACATAGTCATGAATCGTGATTTCGTCGTCGTTCTGAAGGGCCGTCCGTTGGGTCAGCACGTGGGCATTCAACAGGACGCGGTTACCGGGATCAACATTTTCGACGAGCCAGTGGCCTTCCTCGGTAGGCATGATGAGCACATTGAGCGCGCTAACACGGGCATCGGGCAGGTAGATGCTGCAGTCCGGCTGCGAGCCAATCGTGACTTCATCGTCTTCGGTGAAGCTCACGTCTCCCAGAAAGGAATCACCTTCCTTGATCACTATCCTCATCGACTACACCCGCATCTGCCGGACACGTCCAGCCTCCGGTTCGCACCTTTGCCGTGGCGTGGCTTGGCCCGCATTTTTCATTGATCGGCCACACAAAGCGGCCGGGCCAGCAAGGGGCACCAATGGTTCAATACCGTCCCATCTTTGACACCAAGGGCCTCGGCCCGTAGATTTCCAGCCGGCCGAATAGTCGGTAACTGGTCCCAGGAGGCCAACATTGGCAAACGGTCGCCGCTGTCCCAAACCGCCCGTGGCGATAAACCGTCGCATCGAATGCTGCCGCGAGCAGATCCGCCGCAGGGGTATGGACGGTTTCCTCGTCACTAACCGGGTTGACCAATTCTACCTCACGGAATTTGACGGGGAAGATGGGGCCGCCCTTGTTCTGCCCAGGCGGGTATATCTGCTGACTGATGGACGGTTCGCAGAGGAGGCAGGCAAGAAGGCTCCCTGGGCAACGGCGGTGATTCGGACCGGCTCGCTGAAGGATGCTTTGGCCCGTCTGACCCGACGGCATCGCATGAGGAAGCTGGGCTTTCAGCCCGAGCATCTGACTGTGTCGGATTTCGGAGCTTTTCGCAAAGCCGTGGCACCGACGAAGCTGCGAGGGCTTGGCCGCGTTGCATCCGCGCTGCGACTGAAAAAAGACGAAACCGAGGTTGCAGCCATCCGGGAGGCAATCCGAATCGCGGAAGCAGCATTCCGGACGGTGATCGGCCGAATGCGTCTGGGAATGACCGAACGCCAGATCGCCGCTGAACTGCTGTTTGAGATGACCCGACTGGGAGCCCGTGGCGCCAGTTTTCCAATCATCGTGGCTGAGGGACCCAACTCATCACTGCCTCACGCCAAACCGGGCGAGCGAAGAATCGGGGTGGGCAGTGCGGTTCTGATTGACTGGGGGGCGATCGCGGAGGGGTACTGTAGCGACTTGACCCGAGTCGTGTTCGTCCGTAGAATCCCGCCTCGCTTTCGGCGGATGTACGAAAAGGTTCTGGCAGCCCAGTTGGAGGGTATCCGGGCCATCGCCCCCGGCGTCCGGATGTGCGACGTGGATGGCAAGGCCCGCAAAGTCTTGGCCAAGGCCGGCATGGGCCGCCGTTTCACTCATGGGCTGGGCCATGGACTTGGATTGGACATCCACGAAGCGCCCCGCCTGGCCAGAAAGGTCACCGACCGACTGGAGCCCGGCATGGTTGTGACCGTTGAACCCGGCGTCTATTACCCCGGAATCGGGGGGGTTCGGATCGAAGACGACGTTCTTGTAACGGAAACCGGGGCCGAAGTACTGACCAGCCTGCCCAAGAACCTGGATGCCATGGTGGTCCAGGCGCGCCCTTGAGGTTCCGAATGGCTCTGCGGCCCTGGAACCCGCCTGACGGGCAGCGCAATGGCCAAGGCAGGTAGGAGTGTGGTGTGATCGACGTTCAACAAGTTCGCGAGCTCATCCAACTGATGGTCGAGAACGACCTCAGCGAAATCCGCGTCAGGCAAGGCGAGACGGCCATCAGTCTTCGCAAGGCTCCGGCCGGAGTCCCACTCGCCGGTGCCCCGGCTATGGCGGCCGTGCCTGCAACACTGCCGGTCCTTCAGCCCGCTCAAGCCCCCGTGCCACCGGCAATCGAGAAACCGACGGAAGACGGACTGGTTCCGGTCCTCTCGCCGATGGTGGGCACCTACTATCAGGCCCCGGATCCGGACTCCGAACCTTACGTCAGGGTGGGCATGGAAATCGGTCCGGATACCCCCATCTGCATCATTGAGGCGATGAAAGTCTTCAACGAGATCAAGGCGGAGGTAGCCGGGGTCATCGAGAGAATCCTTGTCCAAGATCAGCAGGCCGTGGAGTTTGGTCAGCCGCTGATGCTGGTACGGCCGAGATAGTCTTCATCGCCCGGCAACGGAAGCAAGCATGTTTTCACGGATCATGATAGCCAACCGGGGCGAGATCGCCCTGAGAATCATTCGAGCCTGCAAGGAGCTGGGCATCCAGACCGTCTGCGTTTTTTCGGAAGAGGACAGGAACCTCTCGTATTTGAAACTGGCAGATCGAGCCATATGCATCGGCCCCGGCGCGGCGGCCGAGAGCTACTTGAAGATCGACCGGATCATCGCGGCGGCGGAGGTGGCAAATGTGGACGCGATCCACCCGGGCTACGGATTCCTGGCTGAGAATCCGCAGTTCGCGGATGCCTGCCGTGACTCCAAGATCGAGTTCATCGGCCCGAGCTCCGAATCCATGCGGCTCCTGGGAAACAAGATCGAGGCCAAGAGACTTGCCAAGAAGGCGAAGGTGCCCAACATTCCCTGGACCGAGGGGCCTGTGGACAGCGATGACGACGCGGCGAAGTGGGCTTCACAGGTCGGCTACCCGGTCATGATCAAGGCTGCGGCCGGGGGCGGCGGGCGGGGCATTCGGCTGGTCCATAACGAGGCCACGCTGCGTCATTCGCTACCGGCCGCCCGTTCGGAGGCTCAGGCTTCGTTCAAGGATCCGTCCGTCTACCTCGAAAAAGCCGTCGAGGACGCCCGCCACGTCGAGGTTCAGGTCATGGGTGACCGGGCCGGCAACGTCCTGCACTTCTACGAGCGGGACTGCAGCCTGCAACGGAGACACCAGAAGCTGGTGGAGGAATCGCCCTGTCCGGCGATCAACGATCGGATTCGCGAGGAGTTGTGCAAGGCAGCCGTCCGGCTGGCCCGGGCGGCCAAGTACTACAGTGCGGGTACGGTTGAGTTCCTCGTTACGCCCGATAAAAAGTTTTATCTGCTCGAAATGAACACTCGAATTCAGGTTGAACACCCGGTAAGCGAGATGGTCACGGGCCACGACCTGGTGCAGCTCCAGATTCGCGTTGCGGCGGGCGAAACGCTCTCGCTCAAACAGAGGGACATCACGCACAAGGGCGTGGCCATCGAGTGCCGGATCAACGCCGAGGACCCCGCCGCCGACTTTCGCCCCTGCCCCGGAAAAATCGAGGTCTTCCGCCCCCCCGGCGGTTTCGGCGTGCGACTGGATACTCACGCTCATGCGGGCATGACCATCAGCCCGCGATATGATTCGATGATCGCCAAGCTGATTGTCCACAAGGCGACGCGTGCCGAGGCGATCGCCTGCATGCGACGCTGCCTGGAAGAGTTCGCCATTGAACCGGTCAAGACGACAATTCCGATTCACCGCGAGATCTTTAGTCATGCTCAATTCCTGAAAGGAACCGTGGACACTGGATTCATCGAGCGCACGTGGTAGAATCTCCCCCCGCTGCCGGATGAGTGCCCGGCAGATTTTTGAACACCCTAATGAAGCAGAGGAATCAGGGCAATCGCAAACGAGGTATAGCGAACATGAGCGTAGTGCGGGGTAATGCTGTTGTGGGCCAGGCGGGCGGTCCCACCGCCG
Source organism: Phycisphaerae bacterium (assembly GCA_035384605.1). Taxonomy (NCBI): domain Bacteria; kingdom Pseudomonadati; phylum Planctomycetota; class Phycisphaerae; species Phycisphaerae bacterium. The sequence goes on along the minus strand of DAOOIV010000035.1, from coordinate 30,321 downwards.
TCATCAATCAGTCGTTGGTCGGCATCATCGAAGAGAGCCAGAAACACTCTCACATCGACCGGCTTCTGGGCGCCCGGCACGGCGTGCGCGGCATCATCAACGAGCAGTTTTACGACCTCAACCGCCAGCCGACGAACATGCTGGAGCTGGTGGCCAAGACGCCGGCCGCCGCGCTGGGGGCGACCCGCGACAAGCCGGATGAAGCATACTGCGAGCAGATCTTCAACGTGTTCCGCAAGCTGGACGTGCGGTACTTCTTCTACATCGGCGGAAACGATTCGGCTTCGACCGCCGCGATCATCAACCGTATCTCCCAAGACGCAAAGTACGAGCTGCGGGTTTTCCACGTCCCCAAGACGATCGACAACGACTTGCTGGTCACCGACCACTGCCCGGGTTACGGGAGCGCCGCCAAGTTCGTCGCATCGGCATTTATCGGCGACGATCTGGACAACCGTGCCCTTCAGGGCGTCAAGATCAACATCATCATGGGCCGAAACGCGGGATTCCTCACGGCGTCGAGCGTCCTGGCGAGGATGCGTCCCGATGACGGTCCGCACCTGGTATACCTGCCGGAGCGTGCGTTCGATCTGGATCAGTTCGTGCGAGACGTCTCGGCGGTGTATGAGCAGTTCGGACGGTGCGTGGTCGCCGTCTCGGAGGGCATTGTCGATACGCAGGGCAAGCTATGGTCGCAGAAAGTCCTGGAGATGGTCAAGCAGAGTGCTCCCACCTACGACCCGCATGGCAACGTGGAGATCTCGGCGGGGGCCGGCATGCTTGCCGATTACCTCGCGAGCACGGTCCGGAGCCGGTGCAAGATCAAGCGCGTCCGGGCCGACACATTCGGTTACCTCCAGCGGAGCTTCCCCGGTGTTTACAGCGAGGTGGACGCATGGGAGGCGCGTCTGGTCGGACAAATGGCGGTGAGCTACTCGCTGCAATCCGAGGATCGCGACGGCAGCGTGGCCCTGGTTCGTTTGCCGGGCACAACCTATGCCGTGGGGACCAAGCTGGTCGGGCTCAAGGACGTGGCCCCGGACAGTCCCCCGTTCACCAAGGTCGTCCCGGACGAGTACATCAGCAAAGAAGGCAATAACGTGCTCAACACCTTCCGCGAGTACGTCGGCCCACTCGTCGGCGACCTGCCAAAACCGGGCTGGTTGGAACAAATCGGCTGAGGGCCCGCAGGAATCTCCTGGACGATTTGCGGCCCCCGATGGGAGGGCGTCAAGTTGCCGGCGGTTCAGGTTGTTGCAGGGCGCTCATGCCCCCATCGATGAGCAGCATATGGCCGTGGACGTGTTGGGCCGCATCGCTGACCAGGTAGACAGCGCCCGGCCCGCAGACGGACGCGTCAGGTATCTGCCTGTCGGGGGTATGCGAGGCGATCCATGCCGCCTTGGCCGGCCGGCTGTCCAGCCAAGCCGTCGAGGCTGATCGCACCAGACCGGGAGCCAATCCGTTCACTCGGATGCCGCGGGGTGCCAGCTCGACGGCCAGCGTTCGGACCATCATCTCGACCGCGCCCTTGGAGGTGTCGTAGGCCGTCGAAAGCGGCTCAGCCAGGCGGCCGTTGATCGAACCGATGAAGAGCACGCGTCCGGCAGTCTTTCGCTCGATCCATCGCCTGGCGAACCGTTGCGTCAGAAAATAGCCCGACGCCACATTGAGTCGCATCGTTCTCTCGAACCGCTCAATGTCCATCTCCAGAAACGGCACGTCGAAGTACTGGCCGGCATTGTTGACCAGGATATCGATCCCGTCATGAGCCGCCGTCGCATCGGCGAACACCTTGTTTACCGCCGCTTCGCCAGGCCCTGAGAGATCTCCCGCGACGAACGCGACGCGCACCGCGTGCCGACGACATTGTTCCATCGTCTCGCGGGCCTCGTCGCTCATCGTCCGACCGTGGATGACCACGTCGGCGCCCGCCTCGGCGAATGCGATCGCAATCGCCCGACCGACACCCTTGGTCGAGCCGGTCACCAGCGCCGCGTGCCTTTTCAAGGTGATCACAGCGTGCTTCCTTTCCGCCCGAACAACCAGGCTTCCGGACCAACGGTGCAGATGTCTGCGCGGACGTGTTCAGGCAACGTTTTGAGCACCGCGGCCTCCTGGGCATACGAGTACAACAGCCGCAGGCGATCATCGCACCAGCTCATGAACGGATTGTCGGAGCCCCACAGGAAACGGTCGCCGAGAACCGCGTGAATCGCCTCAAGCACCTGCCCGGGCCGCGTGTAATCGGCGTCCAACCTGTCGGCCGGGGCGGCAATAATCGGCGAGTTGTCGCGGGCCAGTCGGCAGTGTGCCAACAGAGCAGCGCAGTCCACCCAGACATTCGGCATCTGCGCCGCGCGCCGGAGATAACCCGCATGGAAGGCCAGCGAGTGAGCCAGATCGAAGCGGATCGACGGAAACGCCTCCGCCACGGCAAAGCAATCGGCAATCCTTGCGTGCGGAGCCTGCTCCCAGATTGTGGCGTGAAGAAGGACCGGCCATCGCCGATCGGCGGCGAATTCCAGGAGACTGCGGCCGGTCGTGAGCAGACTGCACACCGGCGACTCGATGATTGTCGATTGCAGCTTGAGCCCCGATATGCGCCCCGCGAGGCGCTCCAGCCTCTTCAGTTGCTCGTTCACGCGGCGTGAAGGGTCGATCATCGCCAGCGGGTACAGACGGTCGCCGACCTCAAGGGCCTCGATCTCGCGGACAAGGATGTCGTTCTCGCGATCGAACGGCACGCGGCCGGGCAACAATTCCACCCGCCCCTGATCCGCGAAAGCGACGGCATCGAACGCCGACGGAAGGGTGAACGGGAAGCAGACCGCCCGGTCGATCCCGTGGGCGTTCATGTGCTCGATGAGATCCGGCACCCAAGCGGCATAGGGTCTCCACCCTCGAAGAAAAAACCCGAGATCGAGGCCGACGTGGGTGTGAACGTCGTAAATGGGCATGATGATCGCTCCCGGCGGTAATGTAGAAGTTCCGGTCTCGTCGTCAAGCGCCGGCGTCGAGTCGGCGAAGGCGGATCATCGTGCTTTTCGGGCTTCGGCGAATCGGGCCGCACCGGCAAGAGACAACTGCGGCCAGTAGAAATATCCCATGGAGACGGCAGCCACGCCGAGCCTGTACTGGCGATCCTGCATCAGGCAAGTGCGGCGGACGTTGGTCGGAATCGTGGTCGTGTAGATTCGCAATTCGCCCGGGACGCTGGTGAGAATCTCCTCCCGCCAGTCACCGAGGCAATCAGCGATGGCAACCGGCGAACCTTGGACGGACTCGTAGACCTGCCCGCGGTACTGCTGGATTCTGCCGGAGAGGATCAGCTCTTTTTGGGCATCGTCGTCCCACCAGATGGCGCTGGGAGAAAGGCTGTTGATTTTCTCCTTCCCGATCCGCTCGCCCTTGGCGGTGTAAAGAAAATACTGGCCGTGCTCCTTTTCGCCTGCGTAACACTCCTGGCCCGGGTGTGCGGCGATGATATCCGCGACCATCCCAAAGCCGTGTACGTGGTAGGTTGGTCCCTCGAACCCCCACAGAATGCGCCCGGTGGCCGCATCGACCAGGCAGACGCCGTTCCTGGGCTGGTCAACCTCGTAGCCGTAGAAGATCTCGAGCCCGGGTCGGTCCGGATCAATATCACCAACGGAGCAGACGTCGGGGTGCGAGCTTCTGGGGTGACTCATCGGGTTGACCCAGAGGCCCCGGCCGTTGTCATCGAGGACTGACGAACCGAGGATCAGTTCATCGCGTCCGTCGCCATCGACGTCCGCAGCCCGGGTGCCGTGTGAGCCGCTGCCGTTATATCTTTCCTTTTCGCTGCGTGAGTCCCAGCGCCAGATAAGCCGCAGCTCGGGATCGTAGGCCTCAACCTTGATCACGTCGTAGGTACCGCGCTGCACGATGAGCGCCGGCTGCCTCCCGTCCAGATAGGCCACCGCCAGCATGTTGCGGCTCCAGTAGTTGTAGCCGGCGTATCCGCTGCGGTCAGGCCAGGGCAGTCTGCGCGTGACCTTGCCGGTCAGGCCGTCGATCTTGACCAGCCACTCGGGGCCGCTGGTGACCAGGCCTTTCTCGTCGCGGGGGTCGCCCTCGCCGGCCTTGGTGTAGATCTCCGCCCTGCCGTCACCGTCGAGGTCGTAAGCGAGATAAGGAGAGTACCACACGCCTTCCTCGATCGACCAGCCCATGTCATAGCGCCACATGAACCGTCCGTCGTGGTTGTAGGCCTCGATCTTGTAGGTGTCTTCGCTCCGCTTCCAGTATCCCGGGTGCTGGTACGGGTCGGTATTGAAATCGGGCTGCTTGATGATGTAGTCCAGCCGCCCGTCGCCGTCGAGATCGGCCAGAGCGCATTTCTGAAAACCATAGTTGCCCTGCAGTTTGATGCGTACGCAGGACGCCGCGCCGGACGTATCCGTGACCGCGACTGCGGGGGAGGGCTCACCCTCGGTGCCTGCGCTGACCGGTCGTATGAAGTACTTCGCATCGGCCGGGGGGTTGCCGTCAACGTAGTTGGTGCAGTCGCCGATAGGTGAGGCGGTCAGCCTGGTCGCCGTCGGGTCGTTGCTGCCGTGCCGATAGACGTTGAAGGCAGCGTCCCTCGGATCGTCGGCCCGCAATCGCCAGCCGAGATAGACCCGCCCGTCAGCCGTTTTCAGCGCCACCAAGCCACGGTCGAGTCTCTCCTCCGCCGCGGCTGCGGCACATACAAACAAAACAACAGCTATTCCCGCGATCCCGGAACGTCGAACCATGATCGACTCCTGACAGTAGCGCGCCATTACGAGCAATCTTCTCAGCGGAGTGCCGCCCTGGGACACTGAACGGATCGAGAGCGCCGACTGCGAGGCAGGCCATCCCGGGGTCACCGCTCAACCAACCGGCGATGAGCGCCACTGCTTGCCATCGGCGCGTGGCTGACGGCGGCTTCATACATGATGTGCGGCGTGATCAACCCGCAGCGGGCCATCTGGCGAAGCTGGCGGCGCTGGGCCTTGCTATAGGCCAAGGCGATGTTTCCGTTCGGGTCTTCGTGCAGCACAGTCGCCCCCCTCTGGTTGGAGACGACGTCAATCATTCGCTGCAGACAATCCATCCGGTATTCGCGCATCAACTGGTCCGACAAGGTCCATCGGGACATATCGTACATCCGGTCCAAGGCGCGCCGGCAAAGCCGACGGCTCATGAAACGATTCAACCGATAAAAGAGCCGCCAGTTGATGGAAAACGGCAGGAAAGTGTCGGTAAACCTCGAATGGAGGTTGCGCTCGTGCTCGGCAAACGCCTCGCCGAGAACCACCCGCAGTTGGCCCCAATGGTGCGGGCCGATCGTCGAATCGGCGCGAAGCTCCCAATAGAGGTGGCCAAACGACAGCGTGGAGCGAGTCAGCGTCATCTGACGAGGAATGAACTTGTTGTGGGCGACCGTGTCCGCCGCCAGATGCGAAAGATAACCCAGGGCAAACGCCCGGCTCGCATCCGTGGAGGCATCCTCGAGTATCGCAAAGCCGGTGGCCCAATGGTGGCAGAACTGCTTGATCCGGCTGAGGCGTTTGGCGATGACGACATCAGCAGCCAGATTCCCGAAGAGGTAGTCTCGCCGATACCTGGCAAGCAAAGCGGCGACGGCCGCGGGAAGCAAACCCAGTTGACTCAGCAGGTCGCTCCCCAGCTTCATGTGGGTCGCCGGTCCCCATGCCAGCGCCGGCGTGGCGTTCATCAGCAGGACAATCAGGATGACTCCAACAACAATCCGCGAACGTGACACACGGCACCCCGGCAACACGGGCATCCGTCGACCTGACATGGCGGTCGAACGGGCTCGCACATTCAACAATGATAGAAAGGGGCGGGTCCGGAAGCCAGACTCGCGCAAGCCGCTTGCGGGAGAAGCACGGAAGTCGACTCGGTTGCTGAAGGCCGCCGCCCTTCAAGGGGAGGTCATGCCCCGAGGCTTTCGAAGTACCTATAAATAAAAGAGATACGGTTCGTTGACTTTCCGGCGGAGGCCGACTCTAATCCAAGGTGGAGTGAATGTGAGCGCTTACTCTGGCCGATCCGGGAGTAAATGAAGATGACGCAGACGTTAGACGAACTCGCAGTATCCCGGCAAGACGGTGTTGTCCTGGTCCGGTTCCGCGACCGCAAGATCATCGACGAGTTGCAGATCCAGCGGATTGGCGAGCGGCTTCAGGAACTGGCACTGGCCGAACGCCCCCCGAAAATGGTCCTTGACTTTGCTGAGGTCGAGTATCTGTCCAGCCGGGCCCTGAGCGAGCTGATCAATCTGAATCGTCAGGTGGACCAGCGAAGCGGGCAACTTGTCCTGGCCGGCATCCGCCCGCCGATCTTTGAGGTTTTCAAGATCACGCGGCTCAACAAGCTGTTCCGAATCGAGGACACAGTAGCGGACGCGATCAAGCTTGTGATTTGAGACGGGGCGCAACCGACATGCCGTCGCATTCCGAGGCATTGCCTTTCCGAATCATCATTCCCAACAACCTTACCGCCGCGCGGAAGGTCGAGGACCGGATCATTCGCCAGGTGGAAGCCATGGGTTACGCCCCGCGATGCGTTTTCGGCATCCGACTGGCCCTCGAAGAGGCGATGGTCAACGCCTTCAAGCACGGCAACCGCGGCGATGAGACCAAGCGCATCATCGTGAGCTACGACGTCGGTCCGGAGCGAGTGATCGTGCGTGTGCGCGATGAGGGCTCCGGTTTCGATCCGTCCAGGGTCCCGGATCCGACCTCACCCGATCGCGTGTGTCTGCCATGCGGCCGTGGGATCATGCTCATGCGATCCTATCTCGACGAAGTCACTTTCAGCGATGAGGGGAACGAGGTTCAACTGGTCAAGGAGAGAGTCTGATGTCAAGCCTTCCTGCTTCAAGCGAAACGCTTCGAATCACGGTCGAACAGCGAGGAGATTGCGCCGTCGTCAAGCTCGCCGGCTCGGCCACGATGGACGTATCAGGCGATTTGCAGCATCGACTCTCCGAACTCGCCGACCTCCCCATCAAACGCCTGGTAATCGATCTGTCGGACCTTGACTTCATCAGCTCGGTGGGTCTGGGCGCCATCATATCGGCGCAGCAACGATGCCGCCGGCGCGATTCAGAGGTTCAACTGGTCGGACCGCAGCCGCGAATACTCGAACTGCTTGAAGTGGCCGGCGTGACGCGGCTCTTCGGCGTCTACAAGACTTTGGATGAAGCCCTCGCGGTGTGATGTTCGCTGCTCTTCCGAAGGGGCTGGAGAGCGGCCCGCGTAGTGCTATTCGGACCTTCGCCTTCCGCCTCTGCCGTCTGAGATCTCAATCTGAGCAAGCATCACGACGATGAAACCGGTGGGGACGCATCGCCCGTTTGAGGGACCGCCCCGCCCATGCGCAGGCAGCCCCTCCCGTGCGTTTGGGGCCGGTTATGGACCCCTGCCCGAGACTGCTGCCCGCGACTTCTCCGCCGGCACGCGATGGGCCTGCCCCAAACGGCGTGGGCCATCGTCGGGAACGGCGAGAACGTCCGATCACGAACCCTTGCGTCACAGTGGAGAGACGAGAATGAGATACCGCCTGTCAACTATCTCGCTGCTCGCGGGTTTTGTCGCCCCAGCCTCGGGCGCGGTCACAATGTCCGTGCTCACGGCCGGGGGCAGCGGCGCGTCCGTGACCGTCGCCCCGGGCGGCGTTTTCAGCGTCGATATACGCCTGGACATCCAAGACGTTGTTGTTGTCGCGGCTCAAGCGCAGTTGGTAGCCGGTGCGCCGAACGTCCTCGATATCACCGGCGGGAGCTACAACGCCGCCGACTGGGATGCGTCGTGGGGGTTGCCCATTGACCCCATGGGGCTTGACCCGGTCGGCTCAGGTACGATCGGGTCATTACCGGCGGGCGATCATATTGGCCCGACGGCCGTAACCGTATTGGCAACCATCCACCTGTCCGTTGATCCAGCCGCACCGGCCGGCACATACACGTTGAACCTCATCAATGCAAGCGTGGGGGATGACACCTTCACTGATATTGATGCAATCGTTGGTCCCGATTTCATTGTGACGGTCAGCGGCAGCGCGCCTCCGGGTGGCGGTGGAACAACGCCGCCCGACGACGGTGGCATCGCGCCTCCGGACGATGGAGGCACCGAGCCGCCTGACGATCAGGGAACCGAACCTCCGAACGATGATGGCACCGACCCGCCGGACGATGGCGACACAAGCAGCACCGGTGACGGCGGCACAACCCCCAATGGCGGCAACGCGACCATACCAACCGTCACTCGTTGTGGAGCCGGAATGATCGAGACTCTGAGCCTCTCGTTGACGGCTCTGCTCGCGCGGCCGCGGCGACGCCTTCGATAGCCTGGCCGCCAGGCCAAAACGGTCGAACGAATGACCGCCGGCGACCCACCCCGGTACGCCCACACCAGAGCATGTTGAGCGGTTCAATGGCCGGCGATACCATGCCGTTTGGGTTTCCTGCAGACATGTGAGGATCGAATGACCTCGGTAACCGGCCCATCCGCGGCATGCCGCATCTTGTGGTTTTTTGTCCGTCTCTGCCTGACAGCGCTTGGTGTCATGGTTGTCGCGGGCGCGATCCTCCGGTGGGATCGTCTTCACTCGTTGCACGATCCACGGTGGCAAATCGCACTCACGCTGGTTGGCCTGGCCATCGGTGGCTGGCTGGCCGGCTTGCAGGCCCGCGGTGCTTACCGCTACCCATGGATCGCGGCCATCAGCGTGGCGACCATTGTTCTGTCTCAGACGTGCTATCTGGTGTTGGTCTGGACGTCCTGGAAGATGCACCCGCTGATCTGGCGGGTGTGGTGGCTGTCCATGATCGCAGCCTGCCATTCGACACATATCATCTGGCTGCGAATGGCGGCCCCACCCGATCGCCGCGGCCTCGTGCGTGTGACCATCGCCTGCGCGCTGCTGACCTCCCTGCTGCTCGCGGTCATGGGGCTGCGCAGACACCTCCTCGCGGACGTCGCCCCCCTGCACATCTGGATGACGGCCTTGGCCGCCGGCATGGCCACCCTGGGTTCGGTGGTCCTCTGGCTGCGGGGCATCCACCTGTCGGCCGCACGCGTGCCGCCGACGGTGAAGATCGCGTGGCTGCTGGTCGGGCAGGCACTCCTGGTTCTGGCCGCATTCTATGCCGGGCGCGTCACCGCACCGTCACCCCCGCTTTTTGAGCCGCTGCCGTCTCTCCTGGCAAACCTCAGTCCGGCTGAGCTGGAATCGCAAGCACGCAGCGATCTCGATCGGCTCAAGATTGTAGTCGCAGGCCTTGACGATCTGATCGCCAAAGGATCGGCACTGCAATCGCAGTTGCAGCAACGGCGTGCCGCCGACAGCCGGCAGTACTTCACCCCCGATGAGGAGGATCAGTTGCGCCGCCAGTTCATGAGCTACCTGAGCTATCGGGCCGCCCTGCTCCGAATGGTGGCGACTTATGCGGGCTTTCAGTCCGTGCGCGATCCGGCCTTACGAGCCCGCTGCATGCTGTTGGGCTATGCGGCAGGGACCGGCTTGTTCGACGCCGACCGTCGCTTCGTTTCCGTTTACGGCGACGATCAGCCCGCCCGCCGCAAGCTGAACGAGGCCGACCCGGAGGCCGGCATCCCAGCCGGGATGCTCGACCGCATCCGCGAAAGCGTTTTCAGCGGGCGGAATGCCCAGGCCCTGGCGGAGATGGAAGCTTACTTCGAGACTCATCGTGAAGTGTGGGCCTCGGGCCAGGTGTGGCCTGCGGAAGACTGGTTCTGGATCGAGAAGTTGATCGACCGCTCAGCCGGGCAGATACGTCAGAGCGCCTTGGATCGCGCCGGGGCCCGCTTCGAGCAGATACTGGCCCGCGTTCGTCAGGACAGCTACACGCCCGCGTATGCGGCCCAGTCAGTCGTCTCGACATGGATCGGCGACACGCGCCTGGCCCAGTGGGAGCCGCTGATCAGCCGCGAACAAATACTTGCGATCCAGGAGCAACTCCGGCCGGGTGACATCCTGCTGGAACGACGCAACTGGTTCCTGTCCAATGCCTTCCTTCCCGGCTTCTGGCCGCATGCGGCTCTGTACGTTGGAGCAACCGAAGATCTTGAACGCCTCGGCCTGATCCGGCGCGAGGGTAACAGGTACACCAGCGACGATCCCATGATCCGCGATCATCTGACGAGGTACCTGGCGATGGCCGCGGATGGCCAGCCTCACACCGTCATCGAATCCGTCAGCGAAGGAGTCATTGTCAACTCTCTGACGGAATCCCTTCATGCCGATTACGTCGCTGTCCTGCGTCCGCGGCTCGATGATGCCCAGAAGGCACGTGCAATTGCCAGGGCGTTCGCCCAACTCGGCAAACCGTATGATTTCGAGTTCGATTTCTTCTCCGCGGACAAGCTGGTCTGCACGGAGCTGGTCTACCGGGCATACGAAGGGCTGATCCATTTCGAGTTGGTGAGAGTCATGGGCCGCGACACGCTTCCGGCGTTGGAGATCGCCCGGAAGTTCGCCAAGCAGCGCGGGACACCCGACCGGCAGCTCGATTTCGTTCTGTTCCTAGACCGCGTACCCGGAGAGCACCGTTCGGCCCCAAGCGACGAAGAGGCTTTCTGCTCTTCCATCGGCCGTCCTCGCGAGTTCAACGAGTAGGACGTTCCCGGCAACGACGTGTGTGCCCTCGCCGTCCGTGCATTCCGGTTACCCTTGGAAGCGCGCGGCCGCATGAAAGGCGACCGGAACCGCGGGGAGCATACGACACTTCTTGCCGGTCTGGAATCACGCCAAACGAAGCAGTGAGGCCGGTCGTGGCCATGACGACAATCTGATCGCAGTCGTCATTCGGGAGACGGCATACTGATTTCAGAGCTACGGTCAGACCGCTACGGCCTACGACGGTGAGAACGCCACCGGCACCGTCCTCTCGCGGGACCATTTCCACTATGACGAGTTGCGGCACCTGACGGCCGAGTTCCAAGCGCACGGGGCCCCGGTGGGTGAAAAGTATCCTTCCGGCAAGCCTGCGGTAGGCGCGAAAGATGGGACGGTGTGTGCGCGGTGAGTTCCGGCAGCGTCAGGAAGTGGGGTGTTGGCTGCTGCGCGTGTCGCGGTAATTCCAGAGCGTCCTGCACTCGGCATGGTCGTCGCTCTGCCGCGACGTTTGCTTCTGCCCGGTGCAATCCTCGTCGAGAGCCGGCTTTCAACGTTTTGCGGCATCGTGCGGGGCAATGGCCGGTGGACGGCTTTTCAACAGGGCTCGGCAGTCAAAACGATAGTACCTCTGCTTCCACGCGGGGCTGCCTTCCTGGTCGGCGTTGGCCACCCAGATAATGCCCTGGCCGGGCACCATGAGAGCATCATGCAGATTGTGTTTCATGGCTACCGGGGCGTCCATCAACCGGATCGCCGAGGCCTGAGTGAACTTGCCATAACCTTCGGCCACCAGCCTGCTCAGGGCCTGGTAGCGGTCGCCGGCGGACATGAGCACGGTGTTCTTGACCGGCGATTGCAGCAGGGGGTGCGGCTCGCCGGGGCGGACCAGTTCCACCTTCTCCGGGACGGCCTTCATCCCCACCGCCGTGTTGGCCCGGGCGTCGGAGATGACGTAGTAGTATTCGCAGGTTCGCGGGTTCTTCTCGAAGACGGCGATGGCTTCGTCGAGGGTTTTCGCCTGCTCGAGCACCATTCGCACCAGGAAGCTCATCGGGATGCCCTGCCACTGGCCCTGGCCCCGGCCGCCCATTTCGCCGATGCTGATCTGTTCGAAGTTCATGCCTGTGACCGAGCCGATGAACCCGGCATAGGAGACGTTCACGAAGGGGATCTGGCCGTCGGGTTCCTGAATGACCAGGACCGCGTGCTCCTGGAGTCGCAGGTTTACCCCGTAGTCGAGCACCCGGCCGTGAAGGAGCCGGCCTTCAGCGGTGGCCTCCTTGAGCAGGGCAAAGCCGCTGCAGTGGAATAGTTCGGGGATGAGATTGGCAGCGGTAATCCGCTGGACCGGAAGGCCTGCCCCGCGGGCCAGCCCGTTCATCTCCTTCATGAACCGCTCGGGCACCTTATCGGCGAAGACCCCGTTGAGCATTCCGCCGATCATCGTCCGGGTGAGTTTCAGAGGGCCGATTTCGATCACCTCGTCCGGATTCTGATCGAGCAGGAAGGCCACGTTCTGCCGGATGTGCTCGCGCATCAGCACGCCGTGCTGGTAACCCATCTCTTCAGGGCTCCCCTTCAGGTGCAGGACAGGGTAGCCGTCGACTTGCTCGAGGTAGCCCTTGCCCTCGACGGCGACCATCTCACGGGTCGGCTGCGAGGTCGGAGATTCGGCAAGCACAGGCAGCGAAGCGAAGCCCACGCCAACGACAAACACCCACATTGAAAGACGGCTGATCATGACCGGAATCCACATGCTGAGAAGAACACCGCAAACCGACACGGGCAACAGAGACGTATGCGTTGGTCGGCGATCATACAGTGATGCCCTTCAAGGGGTCAAGGCGGTTGTAACGAGTAATGAAAGAGGGCCGCGTGAGTGGTGTTGGCGTTCCCCTCGCCGCGGGGGTGAGCAGATGTGCCTGTCTTGACGCGGACGGCGACGCCGAGGTGGATCAGTCGGACTTCGCGGAGTTCCAGTCCTGTTTCGGCGGCGAGAACCAGATGCCGGCGTGCCCGTAGCAGGTGCGTCCTCGCGCCTGCCGAACTTGACCTCGTGCAGGGATTGCTTTTACCTTGTTTGAGTGATTGCAGAGAGAAATCATGCGTGCAACCAAGGCCTGCATCGTGATGCTGATGGTGGCAACGTTTCTTGCCGCTTCGAGTGCAAGTCAGGCCGTGCCCGGGCAATACGAAGCTGAGCTGGTCTTCCCGCTGCATCCCCAACACAACCATGCGCCCGGAATCGTGGAGTGCCCCAATGGCGATCTTCTGGTTTCCTGGTACCGCGGCTCGGGTGAGCGCTCAGCCGATGACGTGGCCGTATACGAGGCCCGACGTCGGAAGGGCTCAACACAATGGAGCGAGGCGTTCCTGCTGGCCGACACACCCGGCTTCCCGGACTGCAACACCGCCATGCACATTGACGGCCAGGGACGCTTGTGGCTCTTCTGGCCCACGATCCTGGCCAATTCCTGGGAGTCCTGCATCACCAACTTTCGGGTTGCCAGCCACTACACCGGCGAAGGGGCACCGAAGTGGGAGTGGCAAGGGGTGATTCTGCTCAAGCCACGCGCTTTTCGGGAAAAGATGCACAGGGCCTTGGACGAACGGTTGCGTGCGGAACCCTCGATCCTGCCCGACGAGGTTCAGACCAAACAGAAGATCGAACAGCTCAAGGAGCGAATCGACGACAAGTTGTTCAGTCGCCTCGGCTGGCAGCCGCGCTGCAAGCCGACCACGCTGCCTTCCGGCCGAATCCTCTTGCCCCTCTATTCGGACACTTACTCCGCCGGGATCATGGCGATCAGCGATGACAAGGGCCGGACCTGGTTCGCCAGCGAGCCGTTGGCGGGCTTCGGCAGCATTCAGCCGACGGTACTGCGACGATCGAGCGGGACGCTGGTCGCCTACATGCGTGAAAACGGCCCATTAAAGCGAATCCGCGTCGCGGAGTCCGCCGACGAGGGCATCACCTGGGGTCCGGTGGGCGTCACCGATTTGCCCAATCCCGGGTCGGGAATTGACGGCCTGCGGTTGGCCAACGGCAATTGGGTGCTGGTCTATAACGACACCACCGAGGGCCGCAGCAGTCTGGCGGTCTCGCTTTCCTCCGATGAGGGACGTTCCTGGAAATGGACCCGGCATCTGGAACGTCACAAGACCGGCAGCTACCATTACCCGGCCGTGATCCAGGCCGCCGACGGAAGGATCCACGTGGTGTACAGCTTCTTCACCGACGGCGGCAAGAGCATGAAGCACGCCGCGTTCGACGAGGCATGGATTTCCGAGCAGGACTGAGGACATTCCCTGGAACAGCGTGAAACAGGCTCGAAGAAATGTCTCGATGAGCGAATCGCCGGCCTTGCGACTCTGACGGTCGCGGATACTCATCCGGCCACGGACAATGATTGCAGACGTGACACTTCGGTTTATGGATGTGGGCACCATTGTCGTCTACCTGCTCGGGATGGCGGCAATAGGCGTTTACTTCGCCCGGAAAAAGAAGACCACAGAGGGGTATTTTGTCGGGAATCGGGCGTTCCCCGGATGGGCGGTCGGGCTGTCGATGTTCGCAACCTCCATCAGCTCGGTGACGTTCCTGGCATTTCCCGGTGCGGCATTCATCCTCGATTGGCGACAGATCGTGCAGAACCTGACGCTCCCATTGATCGCGGTGGTCGCCATCCTGTTATTCATCCCGTTTTTCCGGCGCGGCAAGGTCATGTCCGCTTACGAGTACCTGGAGGAACGTTTTGGCCCGCTGCTGCGGTTGTACGGGGCGATCAACTTCATTATTCTGCAGTTCGTGAGACTGGGCACCGTCCTTTATCTCGTCTCCATCCCGGTGCAGATTCTTACCGGCACATCGATTATCTGGGTGATCGTGATCGTCGGAGTTGTGGTGTCTTTCTACACCATCCTCGGCGGGCTGGAGGCGGTCATCTGGATCGACGTGGTTCAGGCGATCGTGCTCATCACGGGTGCCGTACTTCCGCTGTTTTTCATCGTGGACCAGTTGCCCGGCGGTTTGGCGCAGATCGTGCAAGATGGGATGAAACAGCATAAGTTCAGCTTGGGCCCCATGAGCTGGGACCTGGCCGAGCGTACGTTCCCCGCCATGGTGCTTATCGGCCTGCTGAACTGGACCACGGAGTACACCACCAATCAGAACGTGATCCAGCGGTATCTGGCCGCCTCGTCCATGCGTGAAGCCCGCAAGGCGACCGCGATCTGCGCGGCGATGAGTCTGCCGATCTGGGTCTTCTTCTTCTTCGTTGGGACGAGTCTATTCGTCTATTATCAGGTGTTTCCTGATTCCGGCATCGAGCAGATCGTTTCAGAGAGGAGAACGGACTACATCTTCCCTTACTTCATCCTCAGCCGGATGCCGGCCGGGATCGCCGGGCTGGTCATCGCGGGCCTCTTGGCGGCGACCATGTCGCTTGATTCAAGTATCAATTCCGTGGCGACGGTAACCACGGTGGACATCGTCAAGCGCCACATCTGCCCCGGCCGCGATGATGCTTTCTACCTTCGCGTAGGCAAGATCGCGTCGGTGGGCGCGGCGGTTGCCATGATTGTCGGGGCCGTCGTCATCGCTCACCTGCCCAAGGAAAGCATGGTGGACTTGAACCTCAGAATTATCCAGATCGTGTTCGGCGGCGGATTAATGGGGCTCTTCCTGCTCGGGTTTCTCACCACGCGGGCCAACTACATCTCCGCCTCGGTCGCATTGGTGCTGACGCTTCTGCTCGACGCCTATCTTGCCCTGTGCAGCTTCGACCAACTGCCGGACTGCATTTCCGTTCGAGTCCACACATATTGGATCGGCGTCATCGCGAACGGGTTTGTTATCTTCGTGGGATATGCCATGAGTTTCATCACGCCCGGCGTGCCGAAACCGCTTGGTCGGCTGACGATCTGGACAATGGGTTCACCATAACACGATTGCGAGCCGCCAGGTTCTTGCGTCCCGGTGAAGAATCATCGAGCCAGAGACGTCGCCATCAGCCCCGCGGACGAGCATCTCAATCGCATTGACCGGAGCTTTTCAGACTCGCGGCCGAAGGCCGTCTTATTCGTCAGGTCAGCAGGTTGATCAGGTCGGCAGCCCGCCACGGCTGTTGCAGGAACAGCGTCACGCCCAGACAGGCAAAGGCTTCGCGTCGGTCATCGATGCTGCTACCGATCAGGATGACGTCGGGCCTGACCGCTCGCATTTGTTCGATCGCGTCGGACGGGTCGGGTCCGGCCGTGTTGTAGTCGAGCACGGCAAACTGGAGTCCCTCGTCGGTGCCAAGCAGTCGGACGGCCTGGTCAACCGACTCGACCGCATAGCACCCGGCGCCGACGTTCTCGATGGTCGTAACGAGCCATTTGCGCGTGGTTGCGTCGGCCTCGATGATGACAACGCGCCCATCGAACGGCCACTGTGTGCCCCGCGGCGAGACGACGCCGAGGAGCATTTCGATCAGGGGAAGCCCGACATATTGCGGACCATCGCCGCGCCGGAGGATCACAAGCCGGCTGCCGTGCTCGTCCGGTTCCTGGGTACGGAGGTGCCAGGCGATTCTGCGATCGGCCACGGGGTGAGCGACCTTCCAGTCATCGAGGGCCTGGTCGAGGTCCGGCGCAGCTCCGGCCGGGAAGAGCTCAGAGAAGTTGCGAGCGCCCCGCCCCTTCTCGGTCTCGTCAAAGAGATCGAGGGCGGCGTCGTTGGCGTGGCGAATCCCGCCACCGGTTGTGATCTCGACGACTGCCAGCGTTGCCCGCCGGCCGGTCTGATACGGCCCCGTGAGAGCGTTCTCAACCGCCTTGCGGATTTGCTCCAACGTGAAAGGCTTCTCGATGAATTGGGCGATGCCGCTTGAGTCGACGTTCTGACGAAGCTCGGTCGAGGCAAAGCCGGTGATCAGGATGGCCCTGAGATCCGTCAGAACCGCCCGCAGGACCTGAATGACATGCAGGCCGTGAATGTCGTCCTTCAGCATCCAGTCAGTCACCAGCAGGTCGGGCCGAAAACGCGCCCCCACGTCCACGCCTTCTCGTCCATTCGATGCGCAGCGTATCTCATGGCCCAGGGCGGACAGGCCGATATCCAGTTGCCTGCGAAAGCCTTCCTCATCTTCAACAATCAAAATCCTGGCCATGGGAGCCCCCGAATGCCGCCGTCCGCCGCCGTCTTGGGCAGGTTCCCCACGGGCCGGCGGCGATGCCCGCCCAGGCAGTGAGAGTCGCGAACCGCTAGAATCATGATCGCAAGGGCAGGTCGATCGTAAAGGTCGTGCCGCCGCCGGGCCGGCTGTTCACGGAGATCTGCCCGTCGTGGTCCACAATGATAGCATGCGCCAGACTCAAGCCAAGCCCTGTCCCGCCACGTTCTCGTCGGGTGGTGAAAAAGGGGTCGAAAACCCTAGGCAAATGATCTCTTGGGATTCCCGGGCCGTTGTCGCTCACCGTGACTCGGAGTCGGTCGTCGGCCACATCGGCCCGCACCTCCAGCTTGACACCCTTACCTCCCGCTTCCAACGCATTCCTCAGCAGATTGACGAAGACCTGCTCCATTTGAAGAGCATTGAGTGAGATTTGCGGGAGGTCCGCGCCCAGATGAACACTGACAGTTGCTTCCTGTCGCTGTGCCTGGGGAGCGATCATCTCGACCGACCTGCGAATGACGGCTTCGATGGATGTCGGGGTCTTGGGGGCCTGTTCCCGGCGAGCAAACTGAAGCACGCCCTGGATCACCGCTCCGCAGCGGCGGGCTTCGGAGACGATTCCTCTGAGGCAGTCATCGACCACGGCCTCGGACCCGGGCATTTTGCGGAGTTCGAGGGCGTTCTCGGCCGCAAGCAGCATCGTGCCTACGGGGTTGTTGATTTCGTGGGCGATACCGGCCGCAAACGTACCGAGGGAGGCAAGGCGTTCCGAGCGGCGGAGTTGCTCTTTAGACTCATCGAGCTGGCGGGTCCGCTCAGCGACGCGTGCCTCGAGATTCTCGCGATAACGGGCCAATTCGTCCTGGGCGCGCTTCTGCTCGGTGATGTCAGCCACGAACCCCTCAAGGAACATCAATTCCCCCTCGGCCGAGAACACCCCGCGTCCTCGCTCCCAGACCCATTTCTCATCGCCGCCGGCGGTTCTTATTCTGTAGGTCAGTTCGAACTCGGTTCCTTCGGCCAGCGCGGCCTGCACCTTGTCCCAAACCTGCAACCGATCCTCGGGGTGAATCACTTCCGCGTAGGACGTTTTGGCGTTTTCGAGCAGATCGGCCGGCAGGTAGCCGGTCAAGGAGACACAGCCCTCGCTGACGAATACCATGGTCCAGTTGCGGTCGTTGCGACACCGATACACCATACCCGGCAGATTGGCCAGCAGTATGGACAAGAACCGCTCGTTCTCTTTGAGGCTGCTTGCGATTCTCTCGCGTTCGCCGATCTCTCGAACGAGGCGTTCATTGACCTCCATCAGGCCTTGCGTGTAGTCCCTTGTCCTGCGGAAATGGCCTGCGACAAGCCCGGTTATGGCCAAGCCGAGAATCAAAAGGATCCACTGAGTAACGCGTTGACGTGCGGCCTCAAAGGCGGGCGTGGATAGACAGGTGACAAGCCATTGTCGATCGCCGATTTGAACGGACCGGCTTTGGCTGCACGAAGTTGAAAGTGTTTCGCGAAAAGCCGACGGGGCAACCTCGCGCACCGATTCTCCGGGGGCTTCGTACAACCAGCACGACAAGGATGTTCCCGGTTCAGGCGAGTCGGCAATCCGGACGATGACACCGCGAGGTCCTGAAGGCCGC
The DNA here is from genome assembly GCA_035384605.1 of Phycisphaerae bacterium. Lineage (NCBI taxonomy): Bacteria > Pseudomonadati > Planctomycetota > Phycisphaerae > Phycisphaerae bacterium. Next base: position 11,864 of record DAOOIV010000035.1, on the reverse strand, counting down.
AGGGCCCGATTAAGATAATCCTGGACTCGCAGAACACCGATCACCAGTCCCGTCAAGCTCTGCCGGTGCGATTCGGGGAGATCGCTCCGGCCAGGCGTGTGAAAGACCGGGACAATGACCAGGAACGAGGGATCATCGGAGCTTTGCGGCAGGTGTGAGCCACGGGACAGGACAATGACCTCACCCGCGTCGCATGCCTTCCGGAACAGGGCCAGCTTGTCAGCATCCGTTGACAGATCGAGCCCGAGAAACGAAGGAACGCGGTTTTCGGGGTATTCGTAGTAGATCGGGAAGTACTCAGGCCGGTCAGCCGCGACAATGAGTTGTCCCGCCGCGTCGAGATCCTTGAACTCGAAATCCTGACGGCCCTCCGCGCGAGCCCGGTCTTGATAGGCGGCGCGTTCCGCCTGCCGGACGTAGGGAACCCATTGCAGCAACAAGCCTTGGCCCAGCCCTTGAGTCAACCTGGAAACATACGTCCGAAACTCGACCGGCGTGACATGTTCCGAGCTCGCGAAGTAAGTGGCGACCAGTCGTACCTGGCCGACGCAGTGCGAGAATTCGCGTTCGACATCAGAGGCTCGATCTCCCGCCAGTTCCGCAAGTTCCCCCTCCATCCACTGCCGTTCCCACGATCTGGTCATCAGGAACAGACTTACGGACACGAGAGAACCGATGACAACGGACAACGCGATTGCCAGGGAGCCTGTCCTGATTCTGCCGGACGGAGCAGGATGTGCAGCCGTGTGCATTCGATTGGGCCTCGCCGAATGACTGCCGCGTGGTGACGATGTCGATCAGACATCATCATAACGAGGGGCGTCGTGGAATCCCAGCCGCCAAGGGCGTCCGGGTGTGTACGAGCCTCACCGACCCAGTCCGCCACGCCGCGGAAGCGTCGGTTTCGTACCAGACGGGATGGCCGGTTGCGCTTTGCCCGAACCGTCAGGCACCCTACAATGGTCAGTCGGCAAGAGTAATTCTCGGGAAAGTCTGGGACGGCCTTTCGGCCCATGATTAAACCGGCAGGATGGCCGTCCCTTACCACGCGGGCAAGAAGAGAGATCGCATGACGTCGGACGATTTCAGCATCCTTATCGGTGGAGAAGCGGGACAAGGCTTGGTCACCGCGGGCACCATTTTGGCGAAGGCCTTGATGCGCAGCGGCCTTGGGGTGTTGGTAACCCAGAGTTATGAGTCGCGAATTCGCGGCGGGCACAACACGTTCGCAATCCGTTGCGCTCCGCGTCCGGTGATTGCCCCGAGAGAAACTGTGGATCTGCTCCTGGCGCTGACCGGCGACACGGTCGGGATTCATCAAGGACAGATGACGGCGCGAGGTCGCATGATTGTCGATACGGCGCACGGGGCGGCCGAGTCTGATTCGTGCGTTGCCGTTCCGTTCAAGGAGCTGGCCGACAAACGGATGTTCACGATGGCCGCCACAGGGGTTGCTGCCGCTTTGTTGGGTCTGGAGCGGACGCTGATGGGGCAAACGGTGAACGACGTTCTGGGGACAAAGCACCCTGAACTGACCGAAGCCAACCAGAAAGTGCTGACCGATGCATACGAATGGGTTGGGCAGAACGGCTTTCCCAAACTTGGTCCGCCGTCGGCGCGCAACCGCTCGCGACGGATGCTGATGGACGGAAACGAGGCGCTTGCGGCGGGAGCGATATCGGCCGGGGTTCGATTCTGCTCGTACTACCCCATGACTCCCGGCAGTTCGATCATGCAAGCAATGATCACTCACGCCAAGCATGTGGGCGTTATGGTCGAGCAGGCGGAAGATGAGATCGCCGCAATCAACATGGCGATCGGAGCTTCGTATGCGGGGGCGCCAAGCATGGTGTCCACTTCGGGCGGGGGTTTTGCGTTGATGGTCGAGGGCGTGAGCCTGGCGGCGATGACGGAGACACCCGTCGTTGTGGTTGTCGCGCAACGACCCGGTCCCGCGACCGGGCTACCCACGCGAACCGAGCAGGCCGATCTGGAATTCGTGCTTCATTCCGGTCATGGCGAGTTCCCACGGGCCCTATTTGCTCCGGGTGACGTCGAGGAGTGTTTCCATCTGACGCGGAAGGCCTTTGAGTTGTCCGAGAAGTACCAGGGTCCCATGTTCGTACTGACCGACCAGTTTCTGGCGGACTCGTTGCGATCCGCCGAGCCATTCGACGCCGCCAACCTTCAGACTGTTGCCCCGCTCATCGCGTCGGCCGACGTGCCCGGTCCCTACAAGCGATACGCGATAACCGACGCGGGCGTCTCGCCTCGACTGGTTCCTTGTGAGACCCCTCACTTGGTGATCGCCGATAGTGATGAGCACGATGAGGAAGGGCATCTGACCGAGGATTTGGGTATTCGGGTTCGGATGGTTGACAAGCGGCTCAGGAAGGGACGCGGCATCTGCGGTGAGGTTGTGCGGCCGGGTCACACCGGTGACGATTCGCCCGACCTGCTGCTGGTCGGCTGGGGATCCACAAAGGGCTCGATGGAAGAGGCTGCGGCGGTTCTTCGCGGCAGGGGGCAGAGCGTCGGCACGCTGCATTTCTCACAGGTTTGGCCGCTGGTTGGCGACTTGTTCGTTCCTCAGTTGGAGAAGGCCGGACAGGTCGTGTGTATCGAGAGCAATGCGACGGCCCAGTTCGCCCGGCTGATCCGCCGAGAGACCGGATTCCATATCAGCCGGCGCATTCTTCGATACGACGGGCTGCCGATCACCCCCGAGTACATTCTTCGCGAGCTTGAGGCATTGGAGTGCACGTGATGGTTCGGATTGAGGATTATGGCGAGTTCGAGACCGCGTGGTGCCCGGGATGCGGCAACTTCGGCATTCTGAAGGCGGTGAAGCAGGCTTTGGTGCGCGAAAACGTGGCCCCACACGAGGTGGTTTTCGTATCGGGTATCGGGCAGGCGGCCAAGGCACCCCACTATCTGAACTGCAATGTATTCAACGGTCTTCACGGTCGGGCCCTTGCCGCCGCGACAGGTATCAAGCTAGCCAAGCCCAGTTGCAGGGTTATCGTTGAGAGCGGCGACGGCTGCACGTACGGCGAGGGCGGAAACCACTTTCTGGCGGCGATTCGCCGAAACGTCGATTTGACCGTGCTGGTGCACACAAACCAGGTTTACGGGTTGACCAAAGGACAAGCGAGCCCGACCTCGGATCTGGGCTTCGTCACCAAGACGCAGCCTGACGGCGTCAAGGTCGCGCCTTTCAATCCCATCGCGACGGCCGTTGCTCTGCGGGCGGGCTTCGTGGCCCGGAGCTTCAGCGGTATGCAGGACCACCTGACCGAGATGATCGTGCAGGCCATGAACTACCCGGGCTTCGCGCTGGTGGACATCCTGCAACCCTGTGTCACTTTCAACAAGGTCAACACCTTCGCCTGGTACAAGAAGCGATGCCAGGAGGTTCCACCCGACCATGATCCGACAGACTGGCAGGCGGCCATGCGGCTGGCTTACGAATGGCAGGAACGAATCATGATCGGCGTCATTTTCAAGTGCAGTCGGCCGGTGCTGACCTTCCCGCAACACGACGGAACACCCAGGCCGCAGGCGCTGTCAGAGAGCATGCAGCGATACTATTGACAACCGATTCACCCATGCCCAAGGATCCTTCGGACCACGGAGCGGATGTTCTGATCATCGGAGCGGGCGCGGCCGGTCTGGCGGCAGCGGTCATGGCGGCCGAACAGCATCGCGAGTCGCGTATCGTGCTCTTGGAAGGCACATCGAGGCCTGGTTCCAAGCTTCTGCTCACGGGTGGCCGGCGGTGCAACCTCACCAACCGGACGGTGACGCCGCAGGATTTCAGCGGCTCGAACCCTCATGCCATCAAGAAGGTGCTTGGGGCTTTCACCGTGACGCAGACAATCGAATTCTTCAGGAGTCTTGGCGTCCTGCTGCACGAAGAAGAAGGCGGCAAGCTGTTCCCGCAACACGGCGGCGCCCATGCCGTCCGAAACGCTTTGCTCGGCCGCGTCGAATCGTCGGGCTTGAAGATTCTTACGAGGCAGAAAGTCAAACGGATCGAACAAAGCTCAAATGCCTTTGTCGTCTCAACATCTGAGAGCACTTTCACCGCGCCACGCATTTTGCTGACGACGGGGGGATGCTCATACCCGAGTACGGGGAGCGACGGCAGCGGCTATGAGTTGGCGCGGTCTTGCGGGCATACCATCATTCCCCCAACGCCTGCCCTGGTGCCACTGGTGCTGGCCGGAGGGTTTCACCGCGGCCTCATCGGGATCAGCCACGACGTCGAGCTGACGCTTGTGGTCGACGGCAAGCGCGTCAAGACAGCAGGTTCGCTGTTGTGGACGCATTTTGGAGTCAGCGGACCGGCCGTCCTGGACATCTCCGGGCACTGGCTTCGAGGCAAGCTGGAAGGGCTCAGAGTTGAGGTGACGGTGAATCTCTTGCCGGGCGAGACGGCCGCCTCACTCGAGCAGTGGCTGATCCGGCTTGCCAGCAACCATCCGAGAATGAGCTTTCACAGAGCTCTTTCGTCCCGAATGCCGGCTCGCCTGGCCGAAGCGGTTTTGCACGGACTCGACGTAGATGGAACAACGGCGATGGCGCATCTTTCCAGGGACACTCGTCGCCACGTTCGAAGCGCGCTGGTTGCATGGCCCCTGCCGGTTGTGGACAGTCGCGGTTACGAGCACGCCGAGGTGACGGCCGGCGGTGTGCCCTTGAAGGAGGTCAACCCCGCAACGATGGAGTCCCGCATCTGCCCGGGTCTGTTTCTGGCCGGCGAGGTACTGGACGTGACCGGCCGAGTGGGCGGGTTCAATCTTCAATGGGCCTGGTCCAGCGCTTGGGTTGCAGCGAGGGGCCTGACCGTAGACAATGCCGCGTTGCCGCGGGCCGAGGTTTCGGCGCACTCAGGACGTCATCACTGACGAACCGCACGATGCCGCCTGTGGCGGGGTTTCTCGGAATCGGCCATCATGTTCATCGAGGAGACGCACATGAACTCTTTTGCCAGCATTCTATGGATCACGGCCGGTCTGCTTCTTCCCGGGCAGCCCGCCACTCAACCTGCTGAGACTCGACTTGCTCGTATCCTGATCATCACCGGACGTGACGTCCCCGCTCACAACTGGCGCGAGACCACGCCGGTCCTTCGCGAGCACCTTGAGCAGACCAAGAAGTTCGAGGTGGTCGTGTCGGAGGAACCGTTGGTGCTCGAGTCTTCAGCTCTTGATGGATACGACGTGATTCTGATCAACTATTACAACTGGCAGCGGCCGAGTATCACGAACAAGGCGAAGGAAAACCTGCTCAAGTTCGTAAGAGACGGCAAGGGCCTGGTTTGTTATCACTTTTCGGTCCGGGCGTTCGGCGACTGGCCGGAATACCGCAACCTCGTGGGCCGGATCTGGACGGACGGCTCCGGTCACGGGCCGCGCGGGCCGTTCAAGGTCAAGATCACGGATCCGGACCACTTCATCACGCAGGGGACCAGCGATTTTGATGCCGACGACGAACTCTATGCCAAGCTCGTCGGCGACGCTCCCGTTCACGTGCTGATGGAGGCCTACTCAGATTGGAGCAAACGGACCGAGCCGCTGGCCTGGACACTGGAGTACGGAAAGGGGCGAGTGTTCAGCATCATGCTCGGCCACACCGCTAAGGACTGCCGCAACCCGGACTTCGTGCGGCTGTTGCAGCGCGGCACTGAATGGGTCGCACAAAAGGATAGTCATTGAGCCGGGCCTTCTGCCGCGTGGCATTGTTGTCGTCAGGCATGCGTTGAACATGGTTGACGACCGTCGTCAAACGAGAAGAGGAAGATCCATGTCAAAGCGTATCACCAACTGCCGCCTCGCCCTGCCAGCCGTTTTGTTTTTGTGGAGCTCTTTCGCCTGGGCGGAGGTCAAACCCCATGCTCTGTTCAGCGACAACATGGTTGTGCAGCAAGGAGTGCCCATCAACGTGTGGGGTACGGCCAAAGCCGGTGAGAAAGTCACCGTGAAGCTGAGTACACAGGAAGCTTCCGTTGTTGCCGATGGTGAGGGCAGGTGGTCGGTCAGGCTGGAGGCGATGAAAGCAGGCGACGCCCTGACCATGACCATTTCCGGGGATAACACCATCAGCTTCAAGAATATGGCGGTGGGTGAAGTGTGGGTCGCCTCCGGTCAGTCGAACATGCAATGGCCGGTGCGGGCATCGACCAATGCCGAGAAGGAAATCGCCGAGGCGAATTACCCCAATATTCGTCTGTTCACCGTGTCGCGCGTCGTGGCCGGAAAACCTCAGACCGACGTGCAGGGGAGCTGGAGCGTCTGCAGTCCCCAGACCGTTGGAGACTTTTCCGCCGTCGCGTACTTCTTCGGGCGCGAATTGCACAAGGCGATCAAGGTTCCGGTTGGCCTGATCAACACCTCGTGGGGCGGTACTCCGGCTGAAGCATGGACCAGCATGGCGGTGCTGGAGGGCGAGCCGGCCTTCAAGTCGATCCTCGATTCGTGGGACGCGCGCTTTAAGGAGTACCCGGCCGCGATCGAGGCTCACATCGCCGCCTACGGCAAAGCCGTCCGTGAGTGGTTGAAATCGGCCGATTCCGCCGAGGCCGCAGGCAAACCCATCGCCCCGCCGCCAAAGCTCGACTTCCCCGGCGACCCTCGAACAAGCCCGCACCGTCCGGCGGGTTTGTACAACGCGATGATCCACCCGCTGTTGCCCTTCGGCATCAAAGGGGCCATATGGTATCAGGGCGAATCGAATGCCGGGCGAGCAACTCAGTACCGCACGCTGTTCTCGACCATGATCCGGAACTGGCGCAAGGATTGGGGACTGGGCGATTTTCCCTTCCTGTTCGTTCAACTGGCTCCCTACCAGAGGGAGCCGGCCAATCCGCCACCGGGCACTTGGCCGGAACTCCGGGAAGCGCAATTGCTGACGATGCTCAACGTCCCGAACACCGCCATGGCGGTCATCACCGACGTCGGCGAAGAAAAAGACATCCATCCCAAGCTCAAGCAGCCGGTCGGCGCTCGGCTGGCCCTGGCCGCCAGGGCGCTCGGCTATGGCGAGAGGATAGAATACTCCGGCCCGATCTACAAAGACATGAAACGCGACGGCAGCAAGATCGTCATCAGCTTCACACACACCGGCGGCGGCCTGGTCGCCAAGGGCGGGCCGCTTAAGGGCTTCACCATCGCGAGCTCCGATCAGAAGTTCGTCGACGCTCAGGCCGAGATCGTGGGCAATACGGTGGTGGTCTCCAGCCCCGAGGTCGCCGAGCCGGCGGCCGTCCGCTACGGCTGGGCCAACTTTCCGGTGGTCAACCTCTGGAACAAGGCCGATCTTCCGGCCTCGCCGTTCAGAACCGATGACTGGCCGATGGTGACGGCAGGGAAGTAGCATCACGCCGCAAAATCGTAGCGGCCGGTGTCGCGGTCGGCCGTGCAGCCGGTCCTTTTCATGCCCAGAATGGGGCGTATCTGTATGGCCAGGGGCACGAGCCCCTGGTATCTCGCATCAACTGCCCGGGGCCCATTCCGCAGTCTCGACCTCGCGGTGAGTTACCCAAGGAACTCCCGCGGGTCGGTAATCGTCCCGCTGACCGCCGTAGCGGCGGCGGTGTAGGGGCTGGCGAGGAAGACCTGAGCGTCCTTGGAGCCCATTCGTCCGGGGAAATTGCGGTTGGTTGTCGAGAGGACGCGGATGGCCTCGTTGGCCCGGCCGAAGGTGTCGCCGGGGCCGCCCAGACAGGCGGCACACGAGGCCGGTCCCATCGCACAGCCGGCGTTGATGAAGATCTGCTCAAGCGTCATGCCGTCGATCTTCTCCTCGCGCATTTTGGCGTGGACCTCGGTGGTGGCCGGTACGATGAAAGTCGGCACCTTGACTTCGCGGCCCTTGATGATCTTCGCGGCCGCCCGGAAATCAGTGATCTTGCCGCCGGTGCAACTGCCGATATAGACACGGTCAACCTTGGTGCCCTTGAGGTTGCGAGCCAGGTCGCGATTGTCGGGCGAGTGCGGCTTGGCGACGGTCGGCTCGAGGTCTTTCATCCTGAAAACCTTCTCGTAGCAGAACTTCGCGTCCTTGTCGTTTTCGACGGCTTGCCAAGGTTTGTCGGTGCGTGCGCGGACGAAGTCGGCGGTGACCTCATCGACGGGCACGATTCCGTTCTTTCCGCCGGCCTCGATGGCCATGTTGCACAAGGTGGTACGTTCCTCGATATTAAGGCCCATTACCCCCCCACCGGAGAACTCCATGGCCCGGTAGGTGGCACCGTCAACACCGATGTCGCCAATCACGGTCAAGATCATGTCCTTGGCCATGAGATACGACGGCAAATCGCCGTCGAAGACGAAGCGCATGGTGGGCGGCACCTTAAGCCACAGCTTGCCGGTGCCCAACACGAAGCCGGCGTCGGTGTTGCCGATGCCGGTGGCGAATTCGCCGAATGCCCCGGCCGTGCAGGTGTGCGAATCGGTTCCCAGCAGCACCTCGCCGGGCCGAGTATGCCCCTCTTCAGGCAGGGCAATATGGCACACACCCTTGTAGTTTGTCTTGGTTGGGTCCTTGTACGGGCTGGGCATGCCCTCGCCCTGGATGAAGTCGGGGTCGTAGTAATACTTGATGCCCTGTTCCTTCACGAAGGACCGAAGGATATCGATATTGCGGTGTGCCTTGCTGTCGGCCGTGAAGATGTAGTGGTCGGGAATGATCACCACCCTGGACGGGTCCCACACCTTGGCGTTCCTCCCGAAATGCTCATAGAAGACGCCGATTGTGCCCGGCCCGCAGACGTCGTGTGTCATCAGCACGTCGACGTTGACCCAGACGTTCTCGCCGGCGGTCACTGAATTCCTGCCGGCGTGTCGGGCCAAAATCTTCTCCGTCATCGTCATGCCCATCGCGTTCACCTCGTCACAGGCCGCTGCCGACTCGTTGCTGCCCCGAGACCCGGAGCACCGGCGAACTGACCTGCCGTAAATCCTCTCATGGCCATGGATTCTAGCAGGGGCGGACCCTTGAGACAATCGCAGATCTTTCTCGGGCTGCCGCGTCAACAAGCCGAGACCCCAGAGGTTGCTACCCTGCGACACATCTGATGTGCAGTTTTCTCTGGCGAGGACCATCGAACTCGCAGAAGTAGATTCCCTGCCACGTACCAAGAACGAGACTACCGTCTTCGACCAGGATCGTCTGCGAGGCTCCCACCAGCGAGGCCTTGATGTGGGCATCGCTGTTGCCCTCACCATGCCGGTAGGATGCTTCCACGTGCGGCACCAGATCAGCCAGTTTCCAGAGGAAATCATGAATCACGTCGGGGTCGGCATTCTCCTGAATGGTGATGCCGGCCGTGGTGTGAGGCACGTAGCAGATGACGTAGCCGCTGCTCAGACGAGTCTCACGGACAGCCTTCTGCACCTTCGAGGTCACGTCCACGAGCTGGCAGCGCTCGCCGGTCGTCACGGTAATAGTCTGAATCATCTTATTCCTCCAAGGAGGTCCCGTATCCACAGGGCATCTATGTACACCCGTGCCGACATACTATACTGAACGAGCCGTCGAGGGGAGAGCCGAGGAATTGAGAGTTGGAGATGACTGACCGAAAAGGCAAAGTCGTCGTTGCCATGAGCGGGGGCGTCGATTCGAGTGTCGCCGCCTGCCTGCTCCTGGAGCAAGGCTACGAGGTCATCGGCCTTTTCATGCGGACGGGCGTCAAGGCGGTTTTGGATGAGCCGGCGTGCCCGGCGGATGAAGCGACATCGAACCGGCCGTTCCGAGGCTGCTGCAGCGCCGCGGATGCTGCTGACGCCCGTGACGTCGCCGGCCGGCTGGGCATTCCCTTCTACGCCCTGGACTTCAAAGAGAGCTTCGAAAGCATAATCGACCACTTCGTTGCCGAGTACGTTCGCGGCCGCACGCCCAATCCGTGCATTCTGTGCAATGATCAGCTCAAGTTTGGCCGGTTGGCCGAGTACGGGCGTGCGGCGGACGCTGATTTCATTGCAACCGGCCACTATGCCCGGATTGTTCAACATGCCGGTCAAGCGCGGTTGTGCCGGGGTGTGGACACGGACAAGGACCAGTCATATGCGCTTTTTCAGCTCGATCGCGGGATTCTGCCACGGGTGATGCTGCCGATCGGGGAGATGACCAAGGAGCGGGTCCGGGACTATGCCCGCAAGCGTGGGCTGCCCCTTTTCGATAAGCGGGAGTCTCAGGACATCTGTTTCGTACCTGATCGAGACTATGCTCGGTTGATTCGGGATCGTCGGCCCGATGCTTTCCGGCCCGGCCGTATTGTGGATCGATCGGGGCGTGAACTCGGCCGGCACGATGGAATCGTGAATTTCACGATCGGCCAACGGCGGGGCCTTCGCTTGGCCATGGGAAAGCCGGTCTACGTCACGGCCATCGACGCGGCCAGCGATACGGTGACCATCGGCCCCCGGGAGGAGCTTGCCCGGAGCGAACTGCGAGCATCCAAGGTGCATTGGCTGATCGATCCGCCGACCGAGATCATCGAAGCGGACGTCCAAATTCGTTATACCCACAAGGCAGCCCGGGCGGTTGTCGAGCCGATCGGGGCCGATTGTGTGCGTATTCGATTTCGCGAGCCTCAATACGCGATCACGCCGGGGCAGGCAGCGGTATTCTACGACGGCGACGTCGTCCTCGGCGGCGGCTGGATTGACCTGGAGTAGACAGACACGGTGCAATCGCCTGGTGTTCCCACGCTTGTCTTCCTGCATCAGGGCGCGATCGGCGATTTCGTTCTGGCGTTGTCGATCGTTCAAGCCACAGCCGCCAGGGTTCGGGCGGCTCGCGTTGTAGCAATTGCGTCCGCGTCTTCGGCGGGGCTCGCGGCCGGGCGGAGCATCATCAACCAGCGGCTGTTTCCCGATCAGGTGGGCCTTCACACACTGTTCGGCGAGGGGGCCGCTGCAGATCGACGGCTGCGAGAGCTTCTGGCGGATGCAAGCTATATCCTCAGCTTCCTCGGGCCTCCGGAGGGGCCGGTCCACAATGCTCTCCGAGAGGCAACGCAAGCCCGGGTGATCTCGCTCGATCCCCGACCGTCTGCGGAGACTCTCGACCAACGTCGACACATCACCGTGCAGTGGGCAAGTGACGTCGCCGGCGCAGGGTTCGAGCTCACCGAACTGGAACCGCCTGCTATTCGCATGGATTTGCCCGCCGAATCGACCGATGACAACCGCTCCAATGTGATCATACATCCCGGCAGCGGCGGCGATGCGAAGTGCTGGCCGCTCGATCGCTTCATGGCGGTAGCCGACAAGCTGCAGGACTGCCGCGTCAAGTGGATGCTGGGGCCTGCTGAGTGCGAGTCTGATGCGGTTTCGGTCAAGTCGCTCCGCCAGCGATGCGACGGTCAAAATGAGGTCCTGCTGATCGAGGAAGACTTCGTGAAAGCTGTAGGCCACATCGCGGCCGCCGATCTGTACTTGGGCAATGACGCCGGGATGACCCACGTGGCCGCGGCCATGGGTATCCCCACGGTCGCCATCTACGGCCCGACGGACCCGGCCGTGTGGCGACCTCTTGGTACCCACGTCTGCCCAGTGGCCACGCCTCAGCCGGGCATGGCCATCGACGCGGTACCCGCCACCGCCGTGATCGCGGCCGTTCACGCCCGCTTGGCACAGCTTTCATGAAGTCTCATGACAACCCATAAGCCAAGGGGTGTTAACACATGGCACCCATGTGGCTACTGCCAGTCAACCGCAATCTGCAACGAGTGGCTGGCCGAGGCGGGGAAGGTCACGTGAGTTGGGTCCGTGGAGTTTGGGGCCGTCAGGGTCAGGTGGTACGTTCCGGGTTGGGCTGAGATGGTCAGCGACGGGGTGGCCAGGATCGTCTGGCTG
>DAOOIV010000034.1 GCA_035384605.1 Phycisphaerae bacterium | reverse complement strand
CCCTGGCGCTATCGCCAAGGCCATTCTTGCCTCGAAAGTGTTCAACTTGGGTTAGTCCCTTCCGTCGCGACGGGTGCGCACTTTGCGCGCATGTTTCTGGATGGCAGTGCGTTTGGGTTGCGGCCCGCAAAAGGGCGCTTCGCCTTGGGAGTTGAACCCGGAATGCATCCTACTTGAACGCCGCGAGTCTTTTGCAGATTTCTTCTTCGAGCCTTCGGGCCGCTGTGGAACCATCTTTACTCTTGTTGGTGTCGTTGCAGAGAATGCTGAATGCAAAGTATCGCTTGCGGTCGGCGGCCACAACGTAGCCGCTAAGGGCACTGACCCCGGCAATGTAGCCGGTCTTGGCGTACACCGTTCCCTTCAGCGCCGGCATGCGATTGCGCAACGTGCCATCAGGGTCGCCCGGCGTTGCGAAACCGGCCCACCACTGCTTGCGGATCGGCATCTGCCGGTCGACATACACCAGCGTCTCGCAAAGCGAGGTCGGCGAGATGCGGCTGTTGTGGCTCAGACCTGAGCCGTCGTCAATTACAAACCCATCGGTCTTAACACCCAGCTTCGCGAGGAATTCCCGGATCACTGCTGCGCCGGCGGCACGCGTCCCCACCGCCTTCCCGCCGGTCGAATAGGCTCCGAGCGTCTTGAGCAGCGCTTCGGCGAACACGTTCAGGCTGCTCTTATTCATCCGCCAGAGGAAATCAATCGGCTTGCTCTCGTACGCGGCGACGATCTTGAACTCCGCCGGGAGCGAGCCGTCGGCCTGGCGAACGCGCTGCCGACGAACCTTGCCGTCGATCTTGATGCCTTTGGCGGACAGCACCGAATGAACCGTCCGGGCGAAGAAATCTCCCGGATCGCCGACGGGAATCGAGGTCGGGTTACCGTCACCCGTCGGCCGGGACACGGTTTTGCTCACCGAGATAGTCAGCGGATCAACCGAGGCACGGCGAATCACAGGCTGGCCCTTGCTGCCGGTCACCGACTTATTGTCCACCTTCACCCAATCGGGAACCAGCTCTACAATCGCGGGCTTGCCTTTCTCAGCGGGCGTCAATATCACATCCACGCAGTTATCATTGAAGTTGAGTCCGCCCACCGGGGCGGTAAACCAGTCTTCCAGGTTATGCTGCTGTCGCCAACTGGCGGGCACGAACTCGGTGTCAAAGATCGAATCGTCGAAGATCAAATCGCCCTCGACGGCATGGATGCCTTCAGCTTTCATCCGGTCGGCCCAACGTTCAAAGACTGCGGTGACCGGCTGCCGCTGGGCCTTGGCCAGCTTGGGGTCACCGATCGACGGGTCGCCCGCCCCGATGATCACCAGGTCGCGCCCCAGCATTCCCAGCAATGTGCGATACTGGAAATCGGGCGGCAACATGGTCAGGGCAGCGGCCGTGGTCAGAATTTTCTGGTTACTGGCCGGCTTGAAGAGCTCGTCGGCGTTCTGGGCATACACGAGTTGCGGCTGCTCGATGCCCAGAGCAACGATGCGAATTCCCACTTTGACCTTGGCCAGGCTCGGGGCCGCAGCCAGTGCCTTGATCTCATCGCCAAGAGCCTCGTACGGACCGGCCCAGGCAACCCGACCCCAAACGCAGACGGACAACAGGCCGATAATCGCCGAACGAACGTGTATGCTCCTGAATCGCATGAACATCTCCATCAAGCTCCCGGAGGCCGTTTTCGGTGCTCTGCCGACCGGCTGGAAGCCGGTCCCACGCAGGCCTTGGGACGGACTTCGTGTAAGTGTTGAGGTCGACTCCAAGCGGGCCGATATCCCAGTGTTTGACCGCGCCATTCTCCAACGGTAAACTAGATAAATAGCGGCAGAGAGTCAATCTGGCAATGCGATTCAGGCGAGGGCGGGGCAATGTCACGATTTCAGCCGCACGGTGCGCGAATCCTTTGCGTCGCCGGCAGCGAGGGTGAGTTCCCTGAGGCCGTCCGGCAATGGCTGGCCCAAGTGACGCTGCGCACCGAGTACTGCAGCGATGTGTACGATGCGTTGGCCGTTCTTGCGACCGGAACACGTCCCATCCTTGTGATCGTGGGCATCGACTCCGTCGATTGGAGTGAGATGGATTTCTTCAGCCATGTTGCCGCTCTCAGCCGCGGCACACGCATCTATGTCGCGGCCCACGATGCCAGCGACGGCCGGGTGTTCGCGGCCGGAGAACGGGGAGCCCGTCTGTTCGATCCCGCATCGGCAAACGCGGACATTGAGGCGGTCTTCACCCAGGACCAGGCAAGCGGACCGGGCGGTTTGCTGGCCGGAACGCTGCGACCTTCTCAGGTCAATCGCCAGCCGGTCAATGTGCCGCCCGCAACCGCAGAGCAAAACCAGCCTCCTGCGTCCGAGACCTTCAAGACCAAGACCGAGGAGCCGCCGATCCGGCTGGTCACCGCTGCCGAGCCCGACGAAAACAGCGACGTTGAGCTATCTGTGCCGTGGGCGCCTCATCCCAGTCGGCCCAGGCGTACCCCGCCCAAAGGCCCGGCAGATGCGCCGCAGCCATCACCGCGCCAAACCGACGGAGGCATCGAAACAGACAAGCCGTTGCCCCGCGTCGAGCTGACGCCCGATGAGATTGCCGCCCTGCTGGGCAAGCCGGGCTCGTCGCCACGGTTGAGGGAACAGGGATCATGACGCCGGACCCCCTCATTCCGACTCGCGAGCAACTGCTGATCGTGCACGATCCGGCTGATCTGGCGGCGTTTGTCCGCGGACGCTACCCACAGTTCGACGTGGCCACTGCTCCTGGATACATGGATGGTCTGGTCGCTCTGGCAAGGCAGTCGCCCCGCGGCGTGCTCGTGGGCGTGGAGCCGACCGTCCGCAAGCTGAGCAACGCGATTGCCGCACTTCGCAAGGCCGCCGGACCCTCGTCGCGTATTGTGCTGTGCTGCATGCCCAGCGGCGAGCCGGTGGCCCGCCGCGTGGTCGCCGCCGGTGCTGATGATTACCTGATATATCCCCCTGAAGGTGCAGAACTTGACGCCGCTCTAGCGTTGCCCACGCCCGGAGGGGATGCCCGCCTCGCGACGCCTGAGCCGCCGGTTCCCACCTGGTACGAACTGCATTCGCTGACCGACATCCTGGCGGGGCTGGCCGACGGCCGGACGGCGATGCTGGAACGGCTCTGCCGCCTCCTGGCCGACGCGATGCGGACACCGTTTGTGCGAATCACCTTGGAAAGAGAAAGCAGGCATGTCGGCGATCCCAAGACCGAGCCGGCGCTCTTCGAGACGATTCAGTCGGGCGGCCAGGTTCTCGGCAAGATTGAAGTCGGCCCGCGACATCGCGGTCCGTTCTCGGCCGCCGAGGTTGAGAAGCTTCGGCATCACGGCCGGCTGATCGCCCATCTGCTCAAGGCCGCCGAACAGCAACAACAGTGGCATCGCCTGGCCATGATCGACGAAGTGACGCAACTGCCCAACCGCCGATACTTCAGGCAGGCACTGGAAACACTCATCCGCCGGGCCGCGACGGAGCGATTCTCGGTGACGGTGGTCATCTTCGATCTCGACGGCTTCAAACACTTCAATGACACCTACGGCCACAACGCCGGCGACCAGGTACTCCGCGAGCTGGCCCAACTGATCCGCCGCCACTGCCGACGGCACGATATCGTCGCCCGTTATGCGGGCGATGAGTTCGTCGTTGCCTTCTGGGATGCCGAAGAACCACGCGTGGCCGGCTCCAAGCACCCTACCGACGCCCTGGCGGTGCTGCGGCGGTTCCAGAAAACGCTTGAATCGCAGGAGTTCGCCAACCTGGGTCTGGACAGCAAAGGCCGGATAACCATCAGCGGCGGCCTGGCCACTTTTCCATGGGATGCTCAAGAAGCCGCCCTGCTCATCGAGCAGGCCGACCAGGCGATGCTTCGAGCCAAGCGAGACGGCAAGAACCGTATTTACCTCGTCGGGGGTGAGACAGACGGTGAGGATGAACGGGGCTGATCTTCGAGCAGTGACTTGGCGTCGGATTGCGGATCGAGGCTGACGGCCCGCTTCGCAGCACCCTTGGCCTCCTCCGTCCTGCCCGCACGATATAGTGCGAACGCCAGTCGGCTGTGGGCCTCGGCGGAGGCCGGTTTGAGCTGGGTCACTACGCGGAAGGCGTCAATCGCTTCGAGGAAACGCTGTTCTCTCATGAGCAACTGGCCGAGGGCCTCATGCGTATCCTTGTCATACGGGGCCACCATCAGGGCCTTGCGATACCACTCGACGGCCTCGGCTCCCCTGCCGGCATCAGCATGGATGCGGGCGGCGCGCAACGGATAGCTCTCTTCGTTCGAGTCAAGGCGGGCCAGCTCGATCAGTTCGGCCAGGGCCTTCTCCGGTTGCTTTAGCTCGATATACAACTCGGCGAGCCGAGAACGCGAATACAAATCCCTCGGACGGGCCTCAACAACTCTGGCGAACATCTCGACGGCTCTCAAGCGATCCTGGTCCTTGATGGCCTGACTGCCGAGCACCCAGCAGGCGGTGGGATTGTCGGGATCCCGCTTGGCGAGCTCCTCGGCAACCTTTATGCACTCCTTGCGCAGCTTCTCCTCCTTCTTCTTGTCACTCTGACCAGCCTGGGCCCACAACGTCTGCACCATGACGGTGAGCACGCGTGCGTCCCGGTCATTGATCTTCCGTGCATCGCGAAGGGCCTTGGCCGCCTCGTCAAGTTCATGATTATCGAGCAGAGCTTCAGCTTTCGAAACCAGGAGTGCGACCTTCTCGGCGTCCTTGGCGCTGACGAGCCTCCTGTCGATTTCCTCAATGGGAGGTATGGGATCCAGCGGCTGACCCCACGATTCCGCCTGCTTGCTTGCCCAGGCGGTAAAGTCCCTCATGAATGCCTCGGGGGATTGGCCCAAGGCATTCCGCACGATCTCATCCTGCCGGGCGGCATCGCGAAAGCCCGCCAGCATGGTCCCAATGGCGCCTTGTCCGTGACGCTCGATGATGTAGTCCACCATCCACTCGCTTTGGGCATAGGCCAGCATCGGCCCGCCGTGGTGTTTCGGCCGAACGAAGCCCCAATCGATCGAGTTAAGGTCGTAGAGCATTCCCCTGCGCAGGGCCATGACCAGCATCTGGCACCATTCCCAGGACCAGTGTCTGCCCTCTTCGCGCTGGGCCAACCCTTCAGTCAGCCACCGGGGAACCCGATTCCCCGTTGCCGCCAGGGTAACCGTGTGAACGAATTCATGCCGCAGCACGGTGGGCCAATTGAAGGTCATGCTCGTGGGGCCGCTTCGCGGGGCATCCAGGGCGATGACCGGGCCGGTGGTCGCGCCGATCGTGTGCAGGAACGGCCGGCCGGTGACCCTCACGGCGAAACTGCCGTGCTCGGGGAAGACCTCAATGATCGTCTTGCGCGGCGGACGGTAGTTGTATTGATCGCAGACGCGAGCGTAAATCTCCTCAGCATAAGCGGCCACCATGGGTCTGATGATTGACTCTGGGCCATCGGCGGATTTGACGATGAAGTGTTCGGTCTCCTCGTGGCCGAACTTCTCGAGCTTATCCAGAAGATTCAGCGTGTGGAAGGTTTTCTCGTTGAACGGGTCAAGTTTCCACGACGAATCGAGCACCCGCCGGGCGGCCGCTTCGTCGCCGGTTTCCATGTAGAGCATGCCCAGCCCGGTCAGCGGATCGGCCCACTCAGGAGCCAGCTCGGCCGCCTTTTTGAACAACGGCTCGGCCTCGGAAAACTGGTTTCGCATGGCCAACCAGGAAGCGACCTCGTTGGGCACGATGGCGTTGCGGGGATTGACCTTCTCGGCACGGCTCACGGTCTCCTGCATGCCCGCTTTGTCGCCGTGAAGGAGGCGCGCGGCCGCGAGGATCCCGAGGGCTTCGAGGTGATTCGGGTTCGTGTCCAGTGCTTGGGCGGCGGCTTTGACGGCCTCAGCATCCTTTCGTTCCAGGAGGTGAATACGAGCCTGCAGGCAATGCGCATCGGGGCTGTGCGGATTGATCTTCAGGGCAGCGGCGGCCTCTTCAGCGGCTTTTTCAAAATCCCACTGATCCAAAGCGATGGTTCCTAACCCGACGTGTGCCATCGCCAGGTTGGGGTTGATCTTGATGGCGGCTTTGAAATCGTCGCCGGCTTGCTCCAGGTTGTACTTGCTCAACAGCAGCTCGCCGGACGCCAGCAGCGCCGGCCAGTACTCCTTGTCCAAACGCTCCACGGCCGGTTGCAGCAGCTCCTGCAAAACGTACTTCGTCCGGGCGGTGGTCTGAGGACTGCGAGTGAGAACCGCATGACGGTAGATCGCAATACCCGAATCGGTCAGGGCAACGGCCGTGGTCGGGTAGCTTTTCCGCAGGAGGGCTTCAAACCACGCGTAGGCTTCAATCGCCTTGAGTCTGTCGCCCGTGATCTCGTACAAATGTCCCAGCAGTCGGCGGGCGCTGGTGTTGCGACTATTAAGCTCAATAGCCTTGCCGGCCGCTTCGATGGACTGTCCGTAACGGCCGATCTCCGACAGAACCTCTGCGCGAGCCAACTGCCAGCTATCGGAGGATACGGCGTTGACTCTTTCGAGAACGGCTAAAGCATCGGCGTACCGGCCCACCATTCGGCGGGCTTCGGCCAGCCCGATGGCTGCTTCGACGGCCTGCTCCGGATCTGCCGCCAGCTCCTCCAAATTCTTGGCCGCTTCTTCATAAGCGCCCCTGACGAGGAGGTCCTGAGCCTGTTTCAGAAGGTCTTGCGACGGCTTGGTCAGCGGCTGGGGCGCCTGGCTAGCAGGAACGTCGGCTGCAAAGATGACCGGCATTGGGCACCGAGCCAGAAGACCTGAAAGACAAAACAGGGCCAGACGAAAAGGCATATCGCGCGGTCTCATACGCACATTCTACCGATACAGCCGACGCACTCGCAGGCCGTCGTCACAACACGGCCACCACGTTATTGTAGCACAACGGGATGTCCGCTTTCAGCATAAGAAGGGATATGACTGGACTGCGGTGAGGCACTCAATTCGGCCTGTTGGCAACAACAAGCCCGTTGTTTTCTCCGGCAGCAGGCGGCGGCACACGGTAGATGCGGGAACGTGGTAGCGGGTCACTTGGCGGAAGTTGAACCGAATCGTCGTACACCAATTCCAGACGCGGATCCGTCGGCCAGTCACGGCGAAAAGGCTCGCGAACGAATACGAAATCAACGCCCAGCTCCTGAAGCTGCTCCACGGTCGGTTTCAGCTCCGGAAACAGCGATTTCGTCGTCATGTAATCGATTACGTCATTCTTCAGATCGCGACCATACAGGGGATAGGTCAGAGTGCTGGCCCCGCTCCAGTCAGAAAGGTTGATCACGCGCGTGCCGTCGGGCCACTGATCGACGGGCGGCGGCAGGCCATAGAAGCCGGATCGCGAGAAATCCCCGGAAGCCAGACGCCTGCTGAGTTCGCGAGCCGGCTGCCCGGCAACCAGAGCGCACGCAAGTACCGTCGACGTGAGAAAGGCCAAACCGGTCAATCGGGGCCAGTATCGCACCGCCCAGCCGATGACCGGCATGGCCATGCACGTCGCCAGGAGGAGATAGATGATGCCAAATCTTGCGTAGTGCTGCAGCGGCCCGGTCCACAGGGCAAGGGACGACAACGTCAGCACCGCTATCGTCAGCCGGTTTCGCCGGGTTGCTCGCCTGCCCCGGGCAAGCAGCATCAACACCCCCACAAGCATCCCGATTGGCACGCACATGGCAAACAGCGGGCCGACGCTGCCCGAGAGCATGTTAAGAGTCACCGCATATCCGGCGATTCTGGCTATCGTCGCAAGCCACTGATGTGGCGATTGAGACATCGCCGAGAGTGAACCGTCGTTCTGTTCATACATCTCGTAGTATGCGCTGAACCTGATCCCCCTCAGCAGCACGCGATCGCCGACGGCAACCTGTACCGGATAGAAAGGATTGCCCGTCAACAGGCCCGCCCGGATGAACCAGAAAGCCGAGCATGCCAGGCAAGCCAGTATGAACGCCGGTAGTAGAAACGCAAGATCGTTGTTCCGCCGGTTTCGCTTCACAAGGACAACGAAGAAGATGAGAGCAAAGGCCAACGCATAGATCCAGTTGACCGGCTTGGTACCCATGGCGATGCCGATGGCCAGCCCCGCGATAGTCACAAGAACCCTTCGAGCCGCCAAAGTACGTTCGGGACCAATCGCAAGAAAAAACGCCGCGACGCCGCTTGCCAGAAACGCAGTCCCGAAGACATCGACGTAGGCATGTGATACCTGGAAGGTGACCAAGTGGGCGGACAGCGGAATCGCCACGGCCAAGGCGGCCGCACATCGCGACCCCTTCAGGGATCGGACGATCGACCAGACTGCCAGTCCCAGGAGGACCGAGGCCGGCCCGAAGGCCACGCCGGCGACACGCTCGAAGCCCCCCTTCAGCAGCCACCAGAGAATCAGTTCACCGTTGGCCGGGAGCGAAAAGGACCAAGTATCCGGTCGCATCACCAGAGCGTCCGCTTTCAGCCAGGTGACTACCAGAGGCAGACGATACTTCAGACCGTCGTGGCCCGCCGGCATTCTGGAGAGTCCCTCAGCAAGGAGAATCAAATGAGTGAGGACAACCGGCGCCAGAAGAATCGCCACCGACCACGCGTTCCGGGAACGAGCGCCCGTTTCGGTTGGCGGCCTGCGCCTGCTCCAAGGGTACCGGTATCGGCTTGTCCGCCGGTACCCAACTGACGCGGAAAAGACGTCGCCAGGTGTTGCCAGAGGCGACCTCACCGCCGTAGGTGATTGGACCGGATATGCGAGGACGAACCAGGTTAAGGCCAAGATCACCACGAACGCCGCTGTGATGAGGGCCGGGGACAGACCTGACAGCAATCCAAGCAAACGGAGGAATCCGACGAGGTGAAAGGCTACGATCCAGCCCGAGGTTACGAGCACGGCCGACAGAAGTGCTGCCGTAGGCTTGTCGGCATCCCCAATCCACCGCTGCCGCAGCAACCCCCCGAGCGCGAGGAAACACGGGATCGCGATGGCTGGAGCAGCGACCAGCCACGTGATCGTCTCCGGAGTGGGTTTCATAGATGCCGACTCCGAGCTTGGATGTCGACGGTCATGGCCACAGCCAACCTGCCACCATCCAATAGAATTGCCGGACCTCGCGAGATCGCAGCACAAACCCCACCAGAACCATGATAGACGCGGCCACAATCACGCCTGAGACGATCCGGCAACGCCAGAATCTGCTCGTTGCCCGACAATGGCTCTCGCCGTTGCGCATGCGAAATTGATCGGCGGCAACAATACCGGACTTCATACTTATCCGGCTGCGCATCACGATCGTCCGATAACCTCTTTGCTGTTGGATCCGCCCGACATCTCGGCCTGATATCGCAGCCAAGCCTGTCTTCTACGGATCCGAAGAGCCGTACCAACCGATGTTGCCGGCCAGCGACGACGCTTGAGGCGGCGGGGGCAACCAATCCATGGCCGTCAGTCTTGACACGATGAGCGAGGTGAACTTGCGTGCCCCCTGCGGGGTGAGGTGACATTCGTCCATGAAGTCGGCAGCGTCATCCAGGCCGGCTTCGGCTCCGTCTCGCCAGCACAGGTAGGCAACACCACCGCCGGTCATGGCGGACATTGCTGCGTTGAACTGAGCCAGGCGCGTCTGTGCATCCTGATTGCAGAACCTGGCCCGATGGATGACGGTCGCGCCAGGCATGGCCACCAATAGGACCTTGATCCCCGCGTGTCGCCACTGATCAACCAGTCGCGTGAGAAGATTGACCTGGCACTGCGATGTTCCCTCGGGCCACTCGGCGGGCGTCCATTCAGGATCGACGGACGCGCCCGGCGCAGAGGGCGGCTTCGCGCTCTCAAGTCGCGGGAGCCAACGGGCCCGTAACGTGGTCATTTTGGACGGCTCCCATGCGGGGCGCATCGCTTCCGGCCGGAGATAATCGGATTCGCCGCAGAGCCCCAGACCCCATGTCACCAGATCGCGGCGATCCGAATGGTAAGGCCAGACCCAATCCAGCGTCATGAGCATACGATCCGACCAGCGATCCACAGTGAGCTTCTCGGGAAGCGTGCTGAATCGGTAGAAATGGCCAAGTCTGCGTCGAACCGACCTTTCTTGCAGTTCCGAGAATCCCACGTTGTAGACAACCAGCCGAACGTCGCTGAAGAACTCCGGATTTCGACGCCAGAAGAATAAGGCGTCCCAAGGCTGACCCGCCTCAATGCCGAGATTCGCCACCTCAGCAGGGGCCATACCGGCCGCCGCGGCGATCTGATCTTCGAGCAGGCCGTAGCGGGCCATCGAATTGCCCATAAGCACGATCTTCGGGCGCGTTTTGGCTCGGCTGATGATCTGATCCTCCAGCTCGATGTATCGCTGGAAGATGGCCGGGGCGGGAATGCGATCAAGCCGGTCGGATGCGGCGTAGAGTACCGCGCGGAACCCTGCGCAAAACACCAGCGTCAGCACCAGCGAGGCCGTTACGCGTGGCAGGCCGGTGAGGGTGTCAAAAGCGAAAATAGATGAACGCCGTTCCATGACCGGCTCCGACAAAGGAAATCAGAATCACGGCCGTCGCCTGTGCCAACCCGCGGACATACCAGCGAGTCCGGGTGGTCAAGGGATACTCCTCGTTCCTCACCCAGCAAGGCAGATCAATCAACAGCATCAGAGTCAGGTAGAACCCCGTGACGCAAACCAACCGCAGCTCCACGGCCGTCGTCAGTTGAGCAAGTCCAGTCAGATAACTCCACGCCACGTCCAAGCTGCCGGCCCGGAAAAACACCCAGCCCAGACACACAAGATGGAAGGTCGCCAGAACACGCAGCCCGAACGCTGCGAGTTGGCGCGGCGTACGGATCTGCTGCTCCATTGGGCGAATCCCGATCAGCTTGGCTGCGCTGAGATAGAGCCCGTGCAGACCTCCCCAGATGACGAAGGTCCACGCGGCCCCGTGCCACAACCCCCCCAGCAACATGGTGATCATCAGGTTGCGGTAGGTTTTCAGCCGGCCACAACGATTACCACCCAACGGGATGTAAAGGTAATCGCGCAACCAGGTGGAAAGCGAAATGTGCCAGCGGCGCCAGAAGTCGACGATGTCGGCCGACAGATACGGCTGCCGGAAGTTGACCATCAACTCGATACCAAACCATCGGCTCACGCCGCGGGCGATGTCGCTGTATCCGGAAAAGTCGCAGTAGATCTGGACGGCGAAGAGATAAACGCCGAGAAGCAGCTTCAGCGAGGAGCACGCGGTCGGCCGGCTGAAGATTTGTTCGACGCAGGGGGCCACGGCGTCGGCGATGGCAATCTTTTTGAGATAACCCATGAGCACGAGCTGCGCAGCGGTGGCGATTTGCGCGGGACCGACGGTACGCTTTGTCATGATCCGCGGCAGCAGGTTGATCGCCCGCTCAATCGGCCCGGCCACAAGCTGCGGAAAGTAGGCGACGTACAGGCCGTAATCCACGAGACCATCAACGGGCTTGAGCCGGCGACGATATACGTCGATCGTGTAGCTGAGGGACTGGAAAGTATAGAAACTGATGCCGACGGGGAGAATGACCTTGACAGCCCAGTGCATCCGGCCCAGTCCGAAGCAGGCCAGCAGATCGTTCAGGCTGTCCACAAAGAAGCCGCAGTATTTGAAGAATCCCAGGACACCCAGCCCGAACGAGAGGCTCAGCAGGAGCAGCAGTTTTCTACGACGTTCGTCGGCGGTACGATCGATCGCTCGGGCAACCTGAAAGTCGACCAGCGTCGTACCCGCGAGCAGGAAACAGAAACGCCAGTCCCAGGCTCCGTAGAACACGTAGCTGGCCGCCAGCAGCATGCGGTTCTGCCACTTATGCGACAAGACGTAGTACAGCGGCAGTACGACCGACAGGAAGCCAACGAATATGAAGCTGTTAAACAGCATGAGACTTCAACGTCATGCGTCCTTCTTGCGCATGAACAGCAGCGTCCGCCGGGAATCCACGACGGGAACCTGCCGCAAGACGTCAAATCGCTCCTCGAAAGCCCGGATACAAGCGTCGAGCGTGAAATCCTGGTACACATCCACGCGAAACTGCATGAGCTTGCGGAACATCACGTCGTCGGTGGGTACGAATTCGAGAACCAAATGCCGATCGCACAGATCGGCCAGCATGTCTCGAATCCCGGCTACGGGCAGATTAGCGCTGACGTGCAAGTGATGAATGAGTGCCAAGGCCAGGACGCAATCCGCCCGGACACGTTCGAGGAAGCTCGCTCGCTCGCGATTGCGGAAGCCGATCGCAGGGCTGGGATTGGCGATATCCACGCAAAGGGGAAGAATCGGATGTCCGCAGTGGCGGATCCTGCGATACAGCAAGTCGATGCAATCCTGATCGCTGTCGATCGAGACGACCTTTGCGCCGGCCTCGAGTGCCAGCATCGAGTAGCGACCGGTGTTGCTGCCGACGTCAAGGACGGACGCGGGCCGGTGTTCCGTCAGGAAACGCCGGACCTCGCGAACCTTGGATTCTTCGGCACGGTCGGTGTAGCTGCACGTCTCGCTGTACGTCGCCCAGTGGCCGGCAGAACCGTTCCTGGCAGCCAGGTTTCTGAGCTTGGACCGCAGCCGGCGAAGATTGATGATCTGTGCGGCGGGCGTCGTTTGCCTGCACGTGAGCCGACGCGGCCCGGCGTCGCCCAACCTCGACGCCCGGCGGCCCAACCAGTAAGGCAGCGTCACATCCAGCAGTAGCCGCGGGCTTAGCCGTTCCAGCCTGCCGAAGGCCCGTTGCACGCGGCTGACGTCACTTCCGTCAAGATCGGCGAGGAAACATGATCGTAAGCTCTGCCCCTTATAGCGGTTTAATAACAAGGGATTCGTGAACATGCGCCCGAACTGGCCAAGGGCAATCCAAACGTCCAATCGTGGCGGACGTTCGATCGAGGGAACATCGATGAACACCGGCCGGCCGTGGCGAAACTGAATATTGTAGGCAGTGGCATCCTTCAGCGAGAAACCGTGTTCCAGCAGCCGAATCTGCAAGTCGATAGTGCAGACGCCGGCATCGGCCAGCATGGACGGGGACCACTCGTACGGGTAGCTGACAGGATGAATACGTTCATGTTCGAGGAAGCCTGCCTGCCCTGGGTAAACGGCCTTCAATCGCCGCAGGAGATCGGGCGATTCAACAAGCGAGGTGGGGACGATCAACCCTTCATCGATCAGTCGACCAAGCAGGCCGCCGTCGAGAAGTTCTCGAACAGTCCGCAGACAGTCTTCGTCGACGGCGCGCAGAATTCGACCGTTGAATTCGAACACGAACCCGCTGGGATCGCGAAATGATCCCGGCTGCCTGATTGGTGTTTGAACTTCCGGCATCCGCTCTCCCGAGCATTCATGAGTCAGCGTTCCGCAGCACCGATGAGTAGGCCGACCAAACCGTCAGTTCCGCTTGAAGACGCGCAGCAGCTTCCCGATGCCTTCGCGGAAGAAGAGCCCCGCGCCGATCAGCGAACCGATCAGCAACTGCAGGAGAATCGTTCCGGAACCTGGATCTATGTAAGCGATCATCGGCCGGCACCGCCTCAAGACACCTCTGCCGGGACATCGGTCGGAATCGGCTTGCGGCCCTGCCCGCACCGAGCCCCTATCGAGGATTACTATCGTTCATCCGATAAGCCAACTGAACATCTTTCCCTCAGACCGGCCCCCAGCCTCCGCAGACCCGCAAAGCCAACCCGGCAGTACTGGGAAAGGGCTGCCTTCACGCCTCCGCCCTTCCCGGCGGTTCACCGGCCGCACACGGGCGGGCGCGGAACCACCCACGTCACGGCATCGCGTTGCGCGTTTCCCTCGACCCATTGCCTGACAAGACTCTCGATCTGTCCCGGCGACGGAGGGGAAGCGATTACCCATCGAATCAGTGAACCGAGGCGGCGGGTTTCAAATCGATTCGAGATCGAAACCGGCGTTTGCTGACCGGGAAGTTTGATAAGCAACGGCACGTGGGTGACCGGAGTGACGATCGTACCGGACTTTCTGGCCGGATCGAACCGCCAGGAATGATCCGAAGTCACAATGACGAGCGCATCGTCGAACCGTCCCGCGCCATGCATGGCCTGCACGAACTCACCGATCAGGCGATCGAGCCCCTCCAAGTTCCTCGTGTATCCCTCGACGTTCGGCCGAATCCACGCCGAGTCGTCGGGCCCACGATAGGTGCCGTCCGGATCGAGGATGAACGGTTCATGGGGAAGCATGTAGTGGATCACCGCGAACGCGGCGGCCGGCTGGTCTCGGATGACGGAGAAGGCGTCGTTCCGCGTCCGCTCGTGCACCGTGAGAATCTGCCGGTCGTTCATGCGGGTCTTGAGTTTGGCGTAAGCCAGAACGCTCCACGGGTCCGTCAAGTATGAGACCGCGTTGAAACCGTGGATCGTCACCCAGCTCAGCATTCCATCCGCTCGCGGGTAGTAGCAGTAGCTTCGACAGATATCGACCTGATCGCCGAGCCACGCTTGGTATGGGAGAAACGCCCCGATCATAATGCGTCGATAGCCTTGGTCGGCAACCACTGAGAACAGGCATTCCAAGTCGGACCTCGGGACCACGCGGCCATCGCGGTCAAAGCCGACACTGCCGTTCTTCACGACGGGCCGAAGGTTCGTCTGAAACAACAGGGCGGGCATCGAGGTTGCGGTATCTTCGCCCGGGGAATGAGCATCATGAAAGACAACGGACCGCGCGGCCAGATCAGCCAGATTGGGAAAAGCCGTCTTCGGAGCGCCCTCCGTGAAGGTCCGCTCATAGGACCACTCGTCGAAAACGAACAGATAAACCGGCGGCCTGTCGACCTCAGCGTCGCCGCCCGACGCCGGCACGACCGAGGTTGAAACCAGCGGATCGGCGGCCAATGGATACGTCGGGGCCGCCAGCAGTTGAAACGCCACGATCGGCACCACGGGTGATGCGATGAGGCACGCCCGGCCGCACCAGAAAACCAGCCTCGAAGCCGGCTTGGCGAAGGAATATGCCACTACGGCCACCAGGATCAACCAGAGCGTTTGCATCTCCATGCCCGTCCGGCCGATGCGCCAACCTTGCGACTTGTCGCCGTAGAAAGCCACATTCGCCAAGATGCCTGCGCCAACAACAAGCACAAAAAGGTGATGGTAGAGGCGCATCAGGGTCGGCCTGGCGAGCTTGCGAAGCAGCCCATCAGCAAGCGTGGCAAGAGCCGCCAGTACGACGACGATGCTCAGCACCAGAACCATGTCGCTGCGCTGCCACATGTGCAGATACCGCGTGAGATCGCCAAGGGAGTTGGACAGGTAGGGACCAAAGAGGATAAACACGGCCATCAGCGAGGCGACAAACCGTGAGGCCACCGGCCTCAGTTTCGTCCAGCTTCTCGGTGAGCCATGCATCGGAACACCCGCCGCTTCCCTCCTCTGAGTTGCATCGATCAGGGACTTCCAGCGGTTTCTCGCCTCCATCCGGCGATCAGGCGCTGTTTTCGTGACCAGATCTCTCCATTGACCTGGACGGCGACAAACGTGCGGCCGTAACACGCTGTCGACGCTGCCTGACGTCCGTGCTCAGGAAGTCAAGCACATCCGGCACCGGCCGGGGCATCCGCTGAAAACCAAGGCGTTCTTTCGCTACGTACATGGGCCGTCCGCGAACCTCGCGATAGATGCGGGACATGTACTCTCCGACCACGCCCAGTCCGATAAGCTGAATGCCTCCCAGTAGACTCAGAGCAGCGCCCAGTGTGAGCACGCCTTTTCCACTTGCCGCCGACCACAAACCCGACACGCTGACCGCCAGGATTGACAGGGCGATCGCGGAAATGAGACCGCCGGTCAAGGTGATGGCCTTCAGCGGCGCATCGGAGAATGACAGAATGCCATCCATCGCCAGACGAAGCAAACGGCGAAAGGTGTATTTGGTTTCGCCCGTGTGCCGAGGTTCACGGTCGTATTCGATCTCCGCCTGCCGGAAACCGACCCAGCTTCGCAGTCCGCGAAGGAATCGCGTTCTTTCGGGAAGGCTGTTCATTTCGTCCAGGGCTCGGCGATCCATGAGTGCGAAGTCACCCGTGTCCAGCGGAATCGCAATTTCGCTCATCTGTCGCAACAATCGGTAGAAGCTGAAGTAAGCGGCCTTCTTGAAAATGTTCTCGCGGCGACTGCGACGCCGTGCAAAAACGACCTGATATCCGCTTCTCCATTTTTCGATCAGGTCCGGGATCACCTCCGGCGGATCCTGTAAATCGCCATCCATGGTGATGACTGATCGGCCCGTTGCGGCTTCCAAGCCCGCGCACAGCGCCGCCTGATGGCCGAAGTTTCGCGACAGGAACACGCCTTTGACGGTCGAGTCCTGCACGTGAAGATCGCGAATGACCTCCGCCGTGCGATCGCGACTGCCGTCGTCGACGTAAATGATCTCGTAGGGAATCGCCAGACGTCGCATGACCGCGCTCAGACGCTGATGAAGCGTCGGCAAGCTCTGCTCTTCGTTGCACAGGGGAATGACGATCGAGCACTCAAGAGCCACCGGGGCACTCCTTCTTTTGATAGCCGGCTGATCCTCGCTCAGGGGGCCATAAGCCCTGGTTCTTAAGCATCGGCGGGTTTCCGGACCGCGTTAAGCTTAATCCATGCAGCAGAAGGGATTATCAGACGTTGCACAAGCGATGAAACGGCGACAGGGCGAGCAACAGTTGCGTCTGCAGGCAACCGATATTATGGGACGGCATCCGGACGTAGTTCAGCAGGCAACGGCGACAACATGATCACAGCAACACGGTACATGCATCTTCGATCCAGCGACATGGCGCCGCCCTTGGCGGGCATTCGAGCCGGTACGTTCGCTGCTGTAACCGTATTCATCATCGTGTGGGTGATCTCGCTCAGCCGGAGCGTTTTCGACCCGATCGGATTCGACCAGGCGCTGTATCAGTACATCACCGATCGAGTGATGCTCGGCCAGCGGCTTTATGCCGACGTCTGGGACCAGAACACGCCCGGCATCATCGGGATTCATTGGCTGGCGACGATTCTCGTCGGCCGAACGCCGATTGCACTGCGGGTTTTCGATGCCTTCTGGCAATGTGCGACGATTACCGCGTTGGTGGCTCTGGCGGTCCGCGACGGGCGGCGCTGGCAAGCCGGCTGGCTGGCGGCGACTTTGTATGTCCTGGCGTACTATGGGCTGGGTTACGTGCATACCGCCCAACGGGAAGGCTTCGCGGTGCTTCCGCTGCTCCTGGCCGTTCATGCCCTCGCCCCTGCGACGGGACATGACCGCGCGTCTCGTGCTCCCGCTCCTCGACATGTTCTGGCAGGGGCGCTCTGTTTCTGCGTTTTCGCCATCAAGCCACCGCTCGGCCTTTGTTTCGGAATGCTCTGGCTCATGATTCTGGTTCGTTGGCTTGCCCCGCTCCTGCGTCCGGCTGCACCCTCCCTTCAGAACGGTGCTTCACCGCTCCAGCAACTCTGCCCCGGCGCAGCCTTAGGCGAAACGAGACATGAGAGCAGATTCTCTATCACACGTTTGTCAGAATCCGCTGAGAAAAGAGCCTTGTTCTCGCTGAGCCTGGGATTCATCGTCTCGGCGGCCCTGGCGGTCGCGCTTGTGCATCAGCTCGGCTGGTGGAGCGGCCTTTGGCGAACGCTGGCCCGTCAGGACGTGGCGGGTTACATCCGTGGGCCGCAACTGATCCGCGAATCAGCTCCTTACCTTTTCACCGGTGCAGTCGGCATTGCGGGCATCGCGCTGCTCGCACACGTACTTCGAGCCAAGAGTCATGCGGGCTCAAGCCTGCGTCTCCGTGACCTTGCCGCACCGGTTACAGGCGGCTTGGCCGTTTTCGCGTTGCTGTTGACTATTCAGCGATGGCCGGACTGGCAACAGGCGTTCCTTAAGACGGCCGGGATCCTCGTGCCGGCCGGCGGGGCCATGCTTCTGGCCCAATGGGGCCGGAGGTCGCGGATATGGCAGATGACCGCTCTTTTGGGCCTTGCATCGCTGGCCGCGGTCTTGTGGCAAGGCCACTTTGCGCTTTATCAGTTCCCTCCGTTGTTGGCGTGCGGGGCATATATCGCGGCGGCGGAGATTTCGGAGCGGTTCCCCCGCTTCTGCGAGATGGACAAGGCCGGGCGCGTATGGACCGTGGTCTGCCTCGGTGCGGTGATGCATTTGGCCGCCGGCACCTGGGGATGGACGATGACCTTCTACGGCCGTTCTCCGTACGTTTTGAGCGGCACGACGCTGATGCAGCATTACACCAAGGTCACCGCGAACAAACCCAGCTTCCCGACTTACGAGACAACCTCCGCGGCAGCAGTTCGTGTGCGGGAGCTGACCGGCGAGACCGACCCGATCGTTTGCCTAGTCGATGAGCCGCGGCTTTACTACCTGGCTCAGCGGCCGCCGGCGTATCCGCTGCTGCGTACCCAGGTCTGCTACAGCAGCATGTTTCCCGCCTTGTTTGAGGCCATCCGAACACAACACCCCAAGGTGTTGCTGGCCCGTCTGCCGGTCGGCGCGCGAGGCGCCGGTGATGCCAGGGCAGCCGAAGCCGCCGTCCTGGCCGACTTGGAGGGCTACTTCGGCCCGCCGGCTCGAGTTGTCCGCGACGAATACAGGCTGACGGAGGTCGTCAACGGCGACCTGTGCATTCTGCAGCCGCAAGCTCGTATCAGTAGTAACGCGGATCGTTGACCACGCCTTCATCACTGATCAGAACGGACAGCACCGGGTCCTTGAGCACGTCTTCAACAAGCATGGGCCGGCCGTCAACGAGCATCACCCGCTTGACCAGTCGAATTCCATGACTGTAGTCCATGTAGGTGATCGTGTGTCCCAGATACAGAGGCTGGATGGGCTGACCGTTGAGCTGGTGCCATCCGTAGATGGCCACCTTGCCGGGATGCGTGGCCAGTTGCGCGGTGACAACCACGTCCTTCTTGGTGCCAGCAATGAGCGTGCCCAGCGATGTCCCGGCGGCGATCCGCTGGCCTTCAATGTAGGTGTTGCTCATGTTGAACACCTCGACCGACTCGATGTTGTACACCGAAGGGCTGTAGGGGTGCGGGGCCAGCTTGCACGGTGCGGCCGACCAGATGTCGTTGACCATCTTGCGGGTCGGCATCATGCACTGGAACGTATCGCCAATGGATTGAGCGGTCAGCGGTCCCATCGGGAAGCGGACGAAATCTGCGTCTGATCCGATCGCCAGATAATCCGGCATCACGAACCAGGTCGCCGTGTGCTCAACGGAGGCGATCGTCGCCGTGACAGTGACCGGCACGAAACGCCTTAGAAACTCGGGGATGTTTCCGGCGGTCATCTCAGCCAGGATCATCTGCTCGCGCGTGGCCTTGGGAATGCTCCAGACCTGCTGTACGAACTGGCTGCCGGTGACCGCTCCGGCAGGCCGAGGCGGGATGGGGCTGGACAGGCATCCAGAGGTGGCCGGAACGTCCGGGCCGCTCAGACAATGCTGGAGCACCCCGAAGTCCGCTTGATCCACATCGAGATCGCCGTCGAAATCGGCCCAGTGGCAGGCATCGGCTACCGGCCCTGCGTCCGTGCCGGTGATGCACGCCAAGAAGATCGCCAGGTCGCTGCCGTCCACGTCCTGATCTCCGTCGAAATCGGTGTTGACCGGCATGTCACCGGCCAGCACAAACCGGACTGCATCGGCAATGACGACGTCGCCGGTGGCCACGTTGTTGAGGCGCACATAGCCGCCTGTGCCGGCGGCAAAAGAATAGGAACCCAACGAGAACCATTGGCTCCCGTTTGTCTGCTGGTTGACGAATACGGTGACCGGGTCGCCGGTACCGTGGATGACAAATGGCGCGTTCGTCGCCCGGTTGGCACCTTCGACGTACCAGACGAAGACCTCATAGGTGCCCGACGCGGGGAGACCAGGACGCCATTCGACCTCTCCAGTCGGGCTTCCCGCGACAGTGGCCCGCCATCGATAGTCGGTTCCATAGGGCGTCGGCGAGGTGCCGGTCATCCATGTTCCGCTGAGAATCGTGAAACCCGAGTCGCTGTTGTCGACGACAATCTCGACGGCTCCAACAATACGGGACGACGCCAACAGCAGCGACACCAGTAGGATTGCCATATGATAATCACTCGACTTTGCAGCCATCGGGTTTTCTCCATGTTGACGCATTTTAACAAGTACAGGCCCCGGCCCAAAGGCATTTGCCACTCTTGGAACCGGCGAGCGGCGCGCGACCGTCTCGGGCCACTCTCAGAACCCCAAGCACACCGGTCCGCCGTAGCCCTGGCGAAGGTGGAAGCGAGGGGCCCCGGCGACCTGCCGAGGGTATCGCCTTTTTTGACCGGATCCGCTTCGATGGAATGGAAATCTACAACACGCACAGCGACGTGAAAGATGAGTCCGTGAAGATGCTGCTCGCAGCGATGATCCTCAATCTCCCGGCGGTGAGGGCGCATTCGGAGGCTGCTTTCCTTTCCTTTTTCGACTACCCGGCTGAATTCTTGGCGAGATTCGATATCCTGAGGCTCGAAAGCCCGTTTGCCGGGATCGTCGCGAATGACAGCCACCAGAACCAGGGCTTCAAGGTCATGGCCATGCCCGACGGAGGGCTGGAAGTCTTCGACGCCGCCGAGGAATCGGTCTTCAGGAGCGACGGCGTCGTGGCCCGGATGCTTCTCGCGGCCCTGGGCTGCACCAAGACGCCCGAACAGACCCTCCAGTTGAGCCGTATCCAGCTTGCCCCTTACGAGATCAGCGTGCGGCACGTCGGTACGTTCCTCCAGATCGACCACATCGACGAGAAAACGGTCCGGCACGCCCTGCGGACCGGCCGCATTGTCCTCGGCTTCGAGATCATCGCCTCACCTGCCGGCCGTCGGTTTCTGGGTGGAGCGGGCCGGCACACCGGCCGGAACAGTCGGCGATCGGATCCCGTGGCAGCCGAAGCCGGCGCTCCGGTGGGCCCTTCCTCTGGACGCCGAGGTCCGGAACCTCCGCAACGGGCGTCCATTTCATGAGGTTGCGGCCCAATCCGGTACAGTCGACGACATCCTTGCGGGAGTGTATCGTCTGGAAGCGTGCCTCACCCTGGTCGGCGAGCGCCGGCCGTGGGTGATTACCAATCCCGTCTACGTAAGGCCGGTGCAGGTCGAGGAGAACGCCACCGGCAAGTAGCAGTCGGCAACCGTGGGAACGTTTCTTAAGGAGACCTGACGATGAGAAAGTCCATGTGTGCAATAGTGATCGTTCTGCCGACCGTCCTGTGCGCGCTCGCACGCGCGGATCTGGCCGGTTACATCGACAAAAAAGACGCCACCTATTCCTGGACCACCGTATCGACGAGCGAGAGCGATCCGGAGAGTCCGATCCGGTACGCTGAGCTTCGAATGGTGTCCCAGACCTGGCGGGGGATCGAATGGAAGCATCGGATGGCCGTCGTGTGCCCGCTCAAGCCGCAGACGACCTCGCACGCCCTGTTGATCATCTCCGGCGGCTCCTGGCGCGAGGGCCAGGAGCAGCCGAAGCTGGACAAGGACTCCAGGGAGTTCAAGCTGGCCACAACCATTGCCGGCGCCTGCGGCATGCCGGTCGCTTTCGTGATGCACGTCCCGTTTCAACCCATGTTTGGGGGCTTGAAAGAGGACCAGATCATTTCCAAGACCTTCGACGAGTACCTCAAAACGGGCGATGAGGAATGGCCTCTTCTGCTGCCCATGACCAAGGCCGCCGTGCGGGCCATGGACACGGCCCAGGACTTCGCAAAGAAGGAATGGAGGATCGACATTTCGAAGTTCATCGTGACGGGGGCCTCCAAGCGGGGCTGGACCACCTGGCTGACGGGTGCCTCCGACAAACGGGTCGTCGCCATCGCCCCGATGGTCATCGACGTGCTCAACATGGCAGAGCAGATGAAGCACCAGAAGGAGACGTACGGCACATACAGCGAGGAGATCGACGATTACACCAGGCTGAACCTCATGGATCGCCTCGACACCGAGACGGGACAGAAGCTGCTGGCTATTGTCGATCCATACTCGTACCGCAAGCGGCTGAAGATCCCCAAGCTCATTCTCCTGGGCACCAACGACCGCTATTGGACGTTAGACGCGCTCAACTTGTACTACGACGGGCTGGAGGGCGAGAAGTACATCCTTTATGTCCCGAACGTCGGCCACGGCCTGAACGACATGGTTCGGGTGGTCAGCAGCGTGTCGGCCTTTGCCCTGAAGGCAGCGGGCAAACTCGATTTTCCCAAGCTCACCTGGGACATGAAGGAGGACGGCGATACCTTGCTGTTGACGATCTGGTCGGACGTCAAGCCCTCCAGCGTTTCGGCCTGGGTTGCGGAATCGCCCACCAAGGATTTCCGGGACGCCAAGTGGCGGCCGGAAGCCATTGATCCCGCGGGCGAGGAATACGAGTACCGATTGAAGCAGCCGGAGAAGGGCTTTGCGGCCGTCTTCGGCGAAGCCGTCTACGAAGTCAAGGGCCGGATGATCTATCTTTCAACGAACGTCCGGATTGTGGGCACCCAACCGGCTCTCCCCGTCAGCGGTCCCACACCTTGAACGGACAGCCGGCGCCGCGGTTTCCGTGCGTGCGCGAGAATCAACGGGACCAGAGGGTGGGGCAGGGTGGAGGTCGCCGTAGCGACCGAGTCCCGCCGCACTCTGGAGCCTACCTGGGAGCAGTAATGAACCCGAAGTACCTTCCCATCCAGTAGGGCAGAAGGTACTCTGCTCCGGACTCCGGGCTGTTCCCATCCCCGCCGCCGTCCAGGCCCATCTCGTTGCCGTTCCATTTCTGGATGCGCCGCTCATCGGGCGGCAGGACGGCAGCGGCCTCCGGCTCCACACCCGGCCGGGCGTCGATCCGGATGTCCAGGCGATGCGAGTTCTGCATCCGCCAATTCCGGTTATCCAGCGGAAACCTTCGCAGGACAAAAATGCTTCCCTCCAAGTCGATGGCCTCGCCCGTCACGCCGCCGAAGATGAAATTCCACACCGGGTTCCTCTTGCGATGCGTGGCCTCCTTGTGGGCGCGAACGCTCTTCAGGAACGTTGCCTTCAACTTGTCGTCAAAGCAATGCTTGATGAGGTTGTAGTAGCTCAGCCAATAGAGTTCGTCGTCCGAGTGATTCCATTCGCCCCTGGGGTCGGGCAGGTAATTGATCGTATTGTCCGCATAACCGTGCTTGCGGACGAGGTCGTAGAAAGCATCTTTGAACCGCTGCGAGCCGGTGACGTGGTAAGCAAGCTGGAGAAACGACAGGATTTCGATGGAGTTCAGACGCCGGTCGCCGCCGACGGCCGGCGTGTTGACATATTCGGGGTTCCAGCGCCCCCAGGTGGTGGGCTTGCCGTCGACGTCAACCAGATACAGGTTGTGGTCGAGAATGTGGCTCGTGATGGCCCTCACGACCGACGCCACACGCTCTCTGAGAGCTGGGTCATCCCTGGCCACCGTGTCATAGAATACCGAATGAAAGAAGAACGTGCCGACGATCTCATCGCTCGACGTGTGCCCCTTCCATTCGAAATCATGTTGCGGTCGGGTCCGCCACCGCTCCGGATCCGAGCGCTTGTACCCTTCGAGCTCAAAAGTCCGTGCCTGAAAACCGGGAATGGAGGTGATGGTCACGAGTCGCTCGATCGCGTCGAATCCGTCAATCGCGTTCTCACGGGCGTCCTCGGCCCCCGTGACGGCAAATCGAAAGGCCTCGGAGGCCAGGTACAGGCTCGACCACAGCCCGTCGTTGTCCGTATCGTGCAGCCGCAGATGCGCATAATCGGCATCGACAAGCTCGGCATCGGAGACCAGCCCATACCGGATGTGATTGAGGCGCAGGTTGCGCAGTTCGATTGCGGCTTTGTCCGCCAGGGTCATCATCTCGAAGCGAAGCTGAGAAAGCCCTCGCCGGTTGAGGACATAGACGTCGTTTCGCATATCGACGTGAATGTCGATCACTTGGTCGTCTTGGAGCCATCGGCGGCCGGCGTAGTAGTTGATCTCTCCCGCATGGTCGAGGCTGAAGGCTCCTCGGGTTGATCCGATCCAGAGCCGCCCGTCGGCATCCCGAGTGATGCAAGTCAGATCCTGCCAGGGCAACGGCCGGAGATCGGCGACCACCGACTTGTCCGTGACGGTGAAGAGGCCTTGATCCGTCGCCACCTTCAACTCGCCGTTGGAGGCTGGAACCACGCCAGTGATTCTGGCGGGCGGGGCGGGCAGGGGGATGAGCCGGCCGCCTTGGTACCGTGCCAGCTTGTCGGTCGCGTACAGGACGAACATACGGTCGAAGGGGCACAGAATCACTTCGCTGAAGCCGGGATTGTCGATCTGCGCATTCTTGCCCCCCGCGATCTCAGCAATCTTGGCCTTTGACAGAAGCAGGTAGTGGCCGGAAGCCGCGGCGGCCAACCGAGTCCATTGCGATTCCGTATTGTGGTGAAAATCGACACCCGCGCCGTGAAGGGGCAGAAGCATCTTGTCCGTCAGGAAGACGAATTTGCCCTTGAGCAGCTCCAGATCGTAGTGATCCAGCTCGGATATACCGGCCAGCTCCCGGTAACGGACCAGTCGACCATCGTAGCCCTTGAGCAGACCCCTGTTGGTGTTGATCAGCACTTTCCCGTCGCGGTCCACACGGACCGTGCGAAGTTCATAATCCGACAGATCCACCTCGTTCTTGAAATGAATCGCCCGCACCTGTCGAAAGGGGACATCCTCGCACACCTGCGCGGCCGG
Source organism: Phycisphaerae bacterium (assembly GCA_035384605.1). Lineage (NCBI taxonomy): Bacteria > Pseudomonadati > Planctomycetota > Phycisphaerae > Phycisphaerae bacterium. Next base: position 20,824 of record DAOOIV010000034.1, on the reverse strand, counting down.
CGAACATGCCGGCAGCAACGTCGCCAGGACCACGAAGCACGCAACCCTGGAGAATGCGGCCATGATGGTACCTCCTCGCGATCAGACCTTGGGGAAAATCGGCTTGAGGGTGGCAGTCAAGGTTTTCAGTTCCTCGGCCTCGCTCGGCCGAATCGGTTGAAAACGCATGGCAACGTCCATGGCGAGGCGGAAGAGTGACTCCTCGCCCGGCGGCACCGCAGCGGTCACCGGCCGGCTGAGCGTGTATCGCACGCCCAACTCGGCCTCGCGCGGGTCAGTCAGGGGTTCGTACCAGCACTTGTTGTAGGCGGCTCGCCGCGAATCATGCTCTTGCCACGCCTGGCGGGCCATGGCCTTCAGCGCCAGCACGGCCACGCCCTTTCTTCGAGCCGTCTCGATGACCTGCCGCGAGAAGTCGTTCGCGTAATCCGTGGCGAAATTGACCGGGTACAGAATCGAGTCGAATTCGTAGCGCTCCATCGCCGCCAGTGCGGCCTCGACCGAGTGAGCCGAGAAACCGATGTGCCGGACCCTGCCGCTCTTCTTCGCTTCGATGAACACCTCCATCGCCCCGCCTTCAGCGAACGCGGCGTCGACGTCTTTCCGTACGTCCGTCAGAGCGTGGAGCCGGTACAGGTCGAGGTAATCGGTCCGAAGACGTTCCAAGGAACGTCTCAGCTCGCTCGCCGCGCCTTCGCGCCGCCGCTCGGTGGTCTTGCAGGCCAGGAACGCCCGCTTGCGGTACGGCGCCAGCGCCGGTCCGAGCTTCAATTCCGCGTCGCCATAGGTGGGGGCCACGTCAAAGTAGTTCAATCCGCGCTCCACCGCCTCGGCCACGATGCGGTCGGCTCGCTGCTGCTCCAATCCCGCCAGCACGATGCCCCCCAGCCCGATGATAGACAGTTGGACTCCGGTGCGCCCGTAGTCACGTCGCGGGAGCACCGCGGGGTTCGAAGACGGGGTGGTTTGACTCATGGCCGTACCTGCCTGCCCCAACCACAGGGTCTCACTGGCTGCACCCGCCGCCGACAGCGTGGTTGCTTTGAGAAAATCTCGCCGTTTCACGGGACGTGCTCCCTTGCCGCATTGACCGCTGCTACTCCGCCGCCGTGCTTGAAGCGGGTGGCAGGGCCCCAGGTGGAACCGGAAGATGCTTGACCAGAAACCGCTCGACCCGCCACAAACAACGCCGGTTGACATCCTCGGACAAATCCATGGTGTGGGGCCAGCCCTCCAACCTCTCGTACTCGTATGGAATACCCAGTTCCTTGAGCTTCCTGGCCAACAGGTCTGCCTGCGCGATAGGAACCGTGTCGTCGATGGTGCCGTGCAGGATGAGCGTCGGCGGGGCGCCCTTTGCCAGGTGAGTGATCGGAGACGCCTCGCGGTACTGCGCCTCGGCCTCGTTATATCGCTTGCCGCCCATGAAATCGATCACCGCCCCTGCCTTCTTGGCTTCATCAGCAGTCAGATCGACAGGCCCATAGAAGTCGATCGCCGCCTGCACGGCGCTGCTGACGCCCGCGTTACCGCCGTTGCCCTCCAGGGCTTTCACCCCCGATGAGTACCCGACCATCATCGCCAGGTGACCGCCGGCCGAGCCCCCGAGCACGGCGATCTTATCCGGGTCGACGTGGTGTTTGCGGGCATTGGCCCGCAGCCAGCGAACCGCGCACTTGGCGTCCTGCACAGCCGCCGGGTATGGTGCCTCCTCCGAAAGCCGGTAGGAGATCGTGGCCGTGACGTAACCCTTCTCGGCCAACTTGATGCAATAGTACCGATAGATCTGGCGGTTCCCGCTTTTCCATCCTCCGCCGTGGATCAGGATCACCGCCGGGACCGGCTTACTGAGGCCTTTGGGCTGATAAAGGTCGAGTTGGAGCGATCTTTCGCCCACTCTGCCGTACTCGACATTGTTGATAACCTCAACGTTCTCCGGCAGCGGGATGAACAGGTTGACCAGCCTGACTTTGCCCTGCCCGATCGCCTCCTTGACTTCCTCCGTGGAGCCGAAACCTTTGGGCACGGGCGGTTCAGCATCCGGTTGTTGGGCGGCCGGCAAGGGGGCGATACTGAAGAAGAGCATTGCAGGGACGGCGACCCACAAGAAAACGCCGGTGGGCTTCTCGAAAAGAAGGGCCCGAACTCTCATCACATTGCCTCCGTTCCACGGCCTGTGGTCTCGGCGATCAGCGGTGACGTGATGTCAACCCTGTCGATACCCGGACATCCAAGATCTGACCTGAGGCTCGATGATACCAGCTTCGATTCGGTTGTCGAACAACACGACGTTTTGTCACTGGCAGGGCGGCCTGGAGAATGCCGTGAGGAGGCCAAGGTCATCTTCCCAGAACGTCGGCGAAGCGTCTGGGGCCCATTCAGGCCGCGTGGAATCCTGGCCGCTATTACTGGGGCAGATCCCCGGGGGCACTGAAGCGGCTTGGACGCACTGGCTTGACACGGCGGCTTGGGTCCATTAACAAGACGCCAACACGGACGGGCCAATAGAGTCGTTCTGAGCCTATCGCACCACGAAAGGGGACGCAGGCGGCGTCCGGTCGAGGCGGCCGAACGCGAACGACCGGGCCTGCCGGTTGCACGCGACACGATGCTTCTGACCAGCTTCCTCGACACTGCGGATCGATGCGCCGGTAAGACGGCTGTTCTCGATGAGACGCGCCAACTGACCTACAACCAACTCGTCTCCCGAGCGGCGGCGCTGGCTCGGATGGTCACCTCTGCAAGCCGTGGGGCCAACGTTGGGATCCTTCTGCCATCGTCGACGGACGCTGTTGCCGCCTTCTATGCCGTCTTGTGGGCCGGTCGCGTCGTTGTGCCTCTCAACGTTCTGCTCAATCCCTCGGAGATCAAAACAATCATTCAAGACGCGGGCGTCGATCTCATCCTGAGCTGCTCCGCGCTCGAGAAAGTCGTCAATGCGCTGCCTGCACAGGCGGTGTTCCTGGATCGCCTGCCGCAGGAACCACCGCCGTCACCCTCCGGCCCCCCGCGATTTCCGGCGGTGCCGGAGAGCAAACCCGATGATCTCGCGGTGATCCTGTACACCTCAGGAACAACCGCGATGCCCCGAGGGGTCTGTCTTTCGCACAACAACCTCCACTCCAACGCGTCCGCCACCGTGCGGCATGTGCTGCTTCGCGACGATGACCGGTTCCTTGGCGTATTGCCTCTCTCCCATAGCTTCGGCCTCCTCGCGACGCTCATCCTGCCCACTTTGTTCGGCGCGACCGTCGAGTACCAGACTCGCTTTCAGCCGGTCGAGGTTCTTCGGGCCCTTGCAGGCGGGGGTATCTCCGTGTTCATGGCCGCGGCCAGCATGTTCGCGGCGCTTGCCCGCGTGAAGAACGTCTCGTCGGAAATGCTCAGGGGGCTGAGGATTGCGGTCAGCGGCGGCGAAGCCTTGCCCGACGCCGTTTTCAAGGATTGCCGGACACGGCTCGATTTCACCATTCTTCAAGGCTACGGTCTGACCGAAACATCGCCGGTGGTCTCCGTCAACCAGCCATGGGCTCACCGCCCCGGGACCATTGGTCTGCCGATTCCCGACGTGGAGGTGAGCATCAGGGACGAGCAAGGACGCGCTCTGCCGTCGGGCGAGCAGGGCGAGATCTGTGTCCGAGGTCCCAATGTCATGCAGGGATACCTCAACAGGCCGCAAGAGACTGCGGCCGTCCTGATGCCGGACGGCTGGCTCCGTACCGGCGACCTAGGCCGACAGGACGCAGACGGCTATACCATGATCACGGGCCGCAAGAAGGAACTGATCATCGTAGCCGGCGAGAACGTGTTCCCCCGGGAAATCGAGAATGTCCTCGACGATCACCCTGCCGTGTCCCAGTCCGCCGTGATCGGCGTACCGGACCCCAGGCGTGGTGAAGTTGTGGTCGGTTTTGTCGTTCCCAAGGACGGCGCCCAAGTCAGCGCCATCGAGCTTCGTGAATACTGCCGTCGTCATCTGGCCAGCTTCAAAGTCCCTCGCCAGATCATTATCCATCGTGATCTGCCGCGGGGTCCTACAGGCAAGATCGCAAAGCGTCTGCTCCCGACGGTGACAGGCGTTGCCGACATGCTCATGTCTTCAAAACCTTGAAACCCCGGATTGGCAGGCCGCGTTTGCCGCCATGACCGCCTCCCAATCGCCGAGGTCGGACGTCGCACGCGATTCCGCGTCTACCGCTGTGCGACGAGCGACTGCCACGCCGCCATCAGGCGCGTGGCGGCTTCCGGCCCGCAGGAGTTGATCTCACCGTACTGGCGCTCCTTGCGGCCATAGGCGTATGGCGAGGACCAGTCCCACTGCGACTTGGGGATGATGTAGCCGATCTCGTCATTCGCCAGCCCGATGACCATTTTGAACCGCCCGGTCATGAGCGGATAGATCGCCGGTTCCAGCGGGGCGTTCGGGAAATCGGCCGCGGCTTCCTGGGGTTGCTGGAATCTGCCCAGGGCCAGCTCCGGGTAGAGTTCGCCCGGAACCGCCGCGATCTGAAGCGAACCGATCTGGATGAGGCCGATCTCGGTCTTGAGATACAGATCGCCCTCGGCCGGTGCGCCGGCCGCGGCGGTCGCCGTGGCGGCCTGCTGCATCTTGACAGGTCGCCCGTCTGCGTCGAGCATCGGCCGCTGAAGAACCCCGATGGATCCGCCCAGCCTGTAAAACGGGTTCCACAACGGAATTTGCACTTCCCGAGAGATAGCACGAATCGGCCCGCGCAGAGGCTGAGCTTGGTCGATGGCGCCCTCGGCAATACGTCCGATGATCCGTCCATAAGCGATCATCCGGCCGATTTCATCCTCCGGCAACGGCTCATTTGTGAACGGGTCAGACTTCGGCTCGCGAGGCGAGAGCAAGCCGCCGACCGCCCCGCTGTTGTAGACGGCCAGCCCGCCGAACTTCGTTTCAAGGTACTGGCGCAACGTCGAAGGGAAATCGCTGCTCAACTGCTTGTTCTTTGAACCGAGAACCTCAGGGTGGCACGGCATGTTGACCAGCGTAACGATCATCTCGCCGCCATCATTCGTCGCCTGGATGACGGTCAGTTGCGAGTCGATCACTTTGGGCAGCCGCGAGTCGCCGATCAGTTCGGCCAGACGATTCACATCGGCGGTTCCGATCCGCAGTGTGCCGCGCCGGGCATTCCGATGCGCCCGGCGGACGGCATCGACGCACGCCGTCCGCACTTCATCGAGGTAACCGGGCGTGATGCCCGTCCGGCCAACGGGGCCCCAGAGTCCCAGCGTGTCCGGCCCGGCGTGCGTGTGCGTACTGCTGACAAGGACGTAATCGATCGACGGGCTCAGTTGCAGCCGGCCAAGTTCCTTTCGGACCTTCGCCACCTCGTCGTGGAAAAGGCCGATCAGGTCGCATGCAACGATGGCCAGACCGAATTGGCCGTCATGGATGAATATGGCCCGCGCGTAGATGTCGTCGTGCACGCCCTCGGCCTGTCGGCCCTGCCCGTACCCGGCCAGCCACACCGGTGGGGCGTCATGGGCCACCTTCGGCGTTATGACGACCGAGGCCGAACCGATCTGATAGAAGCCAACATCATTTGCCGCGACCGCAATGGAACTGACCAGCAGCGTGCTTCCGAACCAGCCAAGACCTGGCATCGGTCGTTTCATGATTCGTCCTCCCTGGCCGCTCGGCAGTGTAAAGCCGAGGGTTGCACACGGCAACGCAGGGGAATGCAGGATTGTGAACATGGAACTGAGAATGGGCCGTGTTCTGCCGTCGCCCATGGACCTCGTCACCGGTGAACTCCGGAGACAGCGGTGATTCGGCACAAGACGCCCGATTCGGACATGCTTCTCCGCGCGCCTGCGGGGATTCTTATGCAACCGGAGGGGGTAAACGGCTTTACGCCATTGTGAAAGCGGTGCAGGCATCGGGTAGAAGATGCTTATCAGGGGTTCCTGACTTCTCCGGCATCGTTGTAGCAGCAACCAAGTCGCTCCAAGACTCTTGGTCGGCGACTCTCGCCGGCGGCCGCCGCGTGTCCAACCGGGTGCCCCATTCCGAGGAGTCCCGACTTCCCCGCCAGCCGGGGGACAGAAAAGGGGGGCTCAAGCCAAGGGATTCCGAGGGGGATGGCAGGCCAGTGGGACGATCGCAACCCCTTTTCTATCAATCGTTTAGGTCATTTTTTGGGTTCGTTTGGCGCGGCGATCCGGCAACTGCCCGGGTCTGGCGGGGAAGCCGGCCGTGCTTGGGCGGAGGTTCTCTATCTTGACTTTTGGGTTCGTTCGGCTGGGACGGGGTAAGACCGGAGGTCGTTTCCAGCCCGGCAGTCCGCCAGAGTAGGGCTGCGAAGGCGAACCGCCTTTCTGCGGGCCGCAACCCGGGGGCACTGCGATTCAGCAACGTGCGCGCAAGCCGCACAGATCGCCGGCCGTAAGGTATCAATATATCAAAGAGCCCGGAACCGCAGGTGCCCGCCGGGTGCGGGCAGAGGATCTCCGCTGATTTCGGTGACGACATAACACGATGGCATGCTCCGGCGGTGAGCGTGTGTGCGGAGCGGCGTGGAGGAGGGATGACCCCCGGCCCACCTTGGATGGGGCACACAGGACTCGCCTGGCGTCCTGTTCATCGTCTATCGGGACGGTACTCTCTGACGGTCGTGGTTCTGAAAGGGCCACGTTGCCTCTCATGAAGGCGCACGGGCTGTAAGGCATCTGGTTTTCCCTCCTTTGGGCAGTGATGCGGCCGGGGCGCGCCCCATCAGTAGCTGTGCCGGCCAAGCTGAACCTTGCCGCGGAAGACCCAGTAGATGACAGCGGTATAGGCCAGGACGAAGGGCATTCCGATGACGGCGATGATGAGCATGATGGTCAGCGTCCGGGCCGATGAAGCGGCGTTGTAGATCGTCAGGCTGTACCGGGGATCGATGCTGGAGGTCACAAGGTTGGGGCTCAAGGCAATCGAGAACAGGAAAATGAAAGCGGCGATCGTGCAGCAGGACGAGACGAAGGCATATCCCGGCCGTCGAAGGTAAATGGCCCGTGGAATATTGGCGATGGCCAAGACGTTGAGCACCACCACGCCCCAGGCCCAGGGGTGAGCGGCGAAATTGCGGATGGCGTCGGGCACTGTGGCCAGGGTGAAGATCGTCGTCAGGAGGTACAGGACGAAGAAGACACCGAAGGTGTGCCACATCCAACTGGCGATGCGTTCCTGCAGCCGTCCCTCGGTCTTGAGGTACAGGTAGAGGGCCCCGTGCATGGCGAACATCGCCACGGTGAACAGTCCGATCAGCAGCGGGTAGGGCCGGAGCAGATCGAGAAAAGAACCGACAAACTCCATATCCGGGCCGATGGGCATACCGATCATCGCGTTGCCGACGGCCACACCGAACAGCAAGGCAGCCAGCAGGCTGCCCGCAAAAAAACCGAAATCCCAGATTCGTCGCCAAGTTGCCGACGCCGTCTTGCCGCGGAACTCGAGCGACACAGCCCTGAAGATCAGCGCCAGCAACAGGGCCATGAAGGCGACGTACAAGCCCGAGAAGACTGTGGCGTAAGCATGGGGGAACGCCGCGAACATCGCCCCGCCGAAGGTGACCAGCCATACTTCGTTGCCGTCCCAGAGCGGTCCGATCGAGTTCATCAAAACGCGGCGTTCGCGGTCGTCGCGGGCGGCAAGGTGCAGAATGCCCACGCCCAGATCGAAGCCGTCGAGGATGGCATACCCGGTCATGAGCACGCCCAGGAGCACGAACCAGATCTGGCACAGTGTGTCGTGGGTGAGTTCCATGGCCTTATTCCCGGCCTCCGGTATCTACGGAGCGTCCTGGCTCAGACTCGGTCATCGATACGCCTTTTTCGTGCCCGGCGAACCGTGCGGCCGTGTCGAAGAAGCCCTTGCCGTCGGCCGTGTCACCTGCCGCCTCCTCCGGGCCGGCTTTGATCTTGGCATTGAGCAGATACAGCCAGATGCCGAACAGGATCAGGTAGATCAGGCTGAACATGACGATTGACCCAAGTACTTCAGCGGCACCAACCGAGGGGGAGGCCGCGTCGGCCGTCTTGAGCAGTCCGTACACGATCCAGGGTTGCCGGCCGATTTCGGCAGCTGCCCAGCCCAGCTCATTCGCGATGTACGGCCCGATGACGGCGAACACGAAAACCCACATCAGCCACTTCTTGTTGAACAGCGTCCCTCGCCACCACAGGACGGCCGCCAACACGGTGATGCCGATGAAGAACATGCCAAGGGCGACCATGATATGGTAGCAGTGGAACGACGCGGCCACCGGCGGCCATTCGTCTCTGGGGAATCGGTCCAGGCCGGTCACCTCGGCTTTGGCATCGTTGTGCATGAGGAAGCTCAGCATGCCGGGGATCTTGAGACCCGCACGCACCTGCTGCGTCTGCTCATCCGGGAAACCAAACAGATAGAGCGGGACTCCCCTGGCGGTCTGGAAATGCCCCTCGAATGCGGCCATCTTGGCGGGTTGAGTGTGATACACGTTCCTGGCTTGGGAATGGCCCGAAACCAGAGCTGCCAGAGACGCAACGAGGGTCACGCCCAGGGCAGCGGCAAAGGATCGACGGGCAAACGTCTCGTGGCGTTTCCTGAGGATGTAATACGCCGTGATGCTCGTTACGAAGAAAGCACCAAGGATAAACGCGCCAATCCACACGTGGACCAGTCGTTCAACGGTCGAGGGATTGAAAACGACGGCCCAGAAATCCGTGATTTCGGCGCGGATCTGTGTCCGGCCGCCGATGGTCTGTTCGACGAGGTGAAACCCGGCGGGGGTCTGCTGCCAGGAATTGGCGACGACGATCCAAATGGAGGAGAAGATCGAGCCCAGCGCCACCATGAGCGCGGAGAAGAAATGCATCCGCGGCGAGACGCGATCCCAGCCGAACACCAGGACGGCGAGGAAACCGGATTCGAGGAAGAACGCGAAAATGCCCTCAGCGGCCAGAGCGGACCCAAAGACATCGCCGACATAACGCGAGTATGTCGCCCAGTTGGTTCCGAACTGAAACTCCATGACAATGCCGGTGACCACGCCCATCGCGAAATTGAGAGCGAAGATCTTCGTCCAGAATTGGGCCGCGGACTTGTAGCCGGCATCCCCCGTCTTGAGCCACGCTCCTTCGAGAATGACCAGCATCGCTCCCAGCCCGATGGTCAGGGGCGGGAAGAGATAGTGAAACATGATCGTCAGGGCGAATTGGACACGAGATAGCCAGATGACGTCCATGGAAGAGAGTTGTGAGTGATCAGTTCTCAGTTTTCATTTTTCAGACGCTGAACCACGACAACAGAATAGCGGGAATGGGTTGGGTGTAAAGGCCTTTTAGCGATCGTTCAGGGCAAGCGGCGTGGTGCAAAAGAGGAAGTTGACGACTCACCGTGCAATTGTCGGGTTGGGGATGCGGATCACGCCCGAAGCAGATCGCCTGGTTTCTGCCACCGGGACCGCTCGAAAGTGTATGGGCCGGTGACACCGAGTCGCATCGCGGCCACGACCTGTTCGCGCTCTCGCATCGTTTCGCAAAGCTGGCGGGGCAATTCATGCATCGGCACGGTATTCCGCCCCTGCATAACCGGAATGTCCCAGAACTTGACGACCGGTTCGTCCTCGCCGGCTGAACAGCGGACGTCGACTTCACCGGACCACTCGCCGCACACATCAACCGTGGTCAGGATCGTGACCATCGGGCGTTGGGCCCTCCAGTCCACCGGCGACGCGGCGACCAGAACAATTCGATCCCGCTGAGCCTTGCGAAGGTACATCCGGGCCGATTTCACTTTGAGGCCCGCCGTTTCGCAAGCGGCAACGATGCGTCGCTTGACGTCTTCGGCAGGTTCGCGTCCTGCTCTGCTCATGGCTCACACTGCAAACCGGAATGGACCCAATCTCGCCTGCAACCGCCAAGCTTCTTCCCTGGCGCCATTATGGTGAAACAGTTGCGGGGCCACAAGTGTGCTTCACAAATGATTTTGATGTTCCGATAATATCCGGCACGGCAGTGTTGAGCGTTCCGCCATTGAGGCGAATTTCCGGCACGTAAAAGGCCCGACGCAGTGTGCGCTGAACGGAAACGGAGCAGAGATGAGCGAAAGCCCAAAGCAGCGTGAGAGCGACGTGGTGGTCATCGGGGCCGGACCGGGCGGTTACACGGCCGCGTTCCTGGCCGCCGACCACGGTCGAAAGGTGACGCTGATCGATGCCGGCGAGCAACCCGGCGGAGTCTGTTTGAACCGTGGCTGCATTCCCTCCAAAACACTTCTGCACATGGCGCGGCTTCTCTCCGAGGCCCGCGAGGCGGCCGATCGCGGCGTGTCTTTTCAGCGCGCAAGCGTCGATCTGGAGAAGCTGCGTGCCTGGAAGAACGAGGTCGTCTCCCGAAACGCCTCGGGCCTGCGGCAACTGGCGCAGGCGAGAAGGGTGGAAATGGTGCGGGCCCGCGCTCGGTTTCTCGGTTCCCGCGTGCTTCGGCTCACGGACGCCTCCGGCGACGACCTTTGCCTCGGGTTCAACCACGCGATCATCGCCACGGGGGCAAGTCCCGCGAGACTGCCGGGACTGACCGTTGAAAGCGATCGGATCATGGACTCGACCGCCGCTCTGGAGTTGCCGGAAATCCCGGGTTCGCTTCTGGTCATTGGCGGGGGCTACATCGGTCTGGAAATCGGCACCGTTTACGCCGCGTTGGGCAGCCGAGTCACCGTGGTAGAAATGACCGCGGATCTGCTGCCCGGTGCCGATCGCGACCTGGTGCGCATCCTGCATAATCGCTTGAAAAAGAGCTTTGCGAACATCATGCTGAAATCGAAGGTCGTATCTCTCGCCGAGGCCGGTCAGGGAATCTCCGCCACGATCGCGACCGAGGGGGCCGATTCGCCCACTCAACAGGTTTTCGATCGGGTCCTGATCGCCGTCGGCAGGTTGCCGAATTCCAGCGAGCTTGATTTGGAGCTTGCCGGCGTTGAGGTGGACCGTCAGGGCTTCATCCGGGTCAGCCAACAACTGCGGACCGGGAATGAGCGAGCGTTTGCCATCGGCGACGTGGCCGGCGGTCTCATGCTGGCCCACAAGGCTGCTCATGAAGCCCGCGTCGCCGTCGAAGTCCTCGCCGGGAGGGATGCTCGTTCTGTCCCTGCGGTCGTGCCGTGCGTGGCGTTCACCGATCCGGAGGTGGCCTGGGTCGGGCTGACCGAGACCGAGGCCGCTGCCAAGGGCATTCCTTTTGAAGCGGCCAGATTTCCGTGGGCGGCGTGTGGCCGGGCCGCAAGCATCGGCCGAACCGACGGCCTCACCAAGATCCTCGTATCCCCGGATGACAAACGCATCCTGGGCGTCGGCATCGTCGGCACTGGTGCCAGTGAACTGGTGGCCGAGGGTGTCCTGGCCATTGAAATGAAGGCCACTGCCCGGGAGGTCGCCCGCTGTATCCACGCCCACCCCACCCTGTCGGAGACAGTCGGAGAGGCTGCCGAATCAGCTCTCGGAATTACGCCCCATATTCTCCGGCCTCGGCGGTGAGCCGGAGGAGTCTTACGTCAACTCGAAACCCTGCCAAGGTCGGGCATCGCCGCGAGTTGACCGGCGGAGGTTTTTCGGGCATACTTACGATCTGCCGGTGAAATGGGTTCACCGCTCTTGGACTGCGGGCCACTCGGCCTTGAGGGGCGGCGAAAGACGCCGACCAACCCTTTGCAGGTATTCAAATGGTTCCCCTCCTACCCGGGATTCCCGCTTCAATCAGGTTCGGCGGCCATTCAGGAATGGTCCGTCTCCTCTAGACGGAGGCAACTCCACCATGTCGTTCGAAGACAAAACGATCGTGTGCTCGGACTGCGGCCAGACGTTCATCCACAGCGCCCAGGACCAGGCACGCTACGCCCAGCGTGGCTTCACCAATGAGCCCAAGCGCTGCCGCGAATGTCGTGACAAGCGCAAGGCCCAGGGTGGCAGCGGGCGTTCCGGCGGCGCCAGCGGGAACCGGAGCTTCAACGGCGGCCGCGGGGATCGTCCTCGGCGGGAGTCTTTCCCGGCCACTTGTGCCGAATGTGGGGCTCAGACAACCGTCCCATTCAAGCCGGTCCAGGATCGGCCGGTATACTGCCAGGATTGCTTCCGGGCGAGAAAACGCTAAGCGCCGCTTTTGCCGGTAAAGCCGCTTGAATCGGTTTCGATACACAAGGCGGACGGGGGGGAGGGTCTGCGCGCCCGTGCGGATCACGGCACCAAGAGGGTGTCGGTGTCGCCGAAGGGTCTCTCGACGCCCGTGTAGTGGGTAAGCCGACCGGCACGGTAGATGTTGTCCTGATCGACACCAATCGTAGGCCGGGTGAACCAGCCGCCCGTCCCACCCACGTAGACCGCGTTCTGACCGGCGCCGTTCTCGTGGGCCAGCGAGTTGGCAGCATTATCATCATACGGGCTGATGCGATGACCGCCTCCGCGCCCGTCGAACAACGGATTGGCGTCCGCGGCGATCACCATCTGCGGATCCATCTTCTCGACCCGCCACCCCTTCAAGACATTCATGAGCAACAGGCTGTAGGAGACGTTTGCGGGCTCGGCGAAATCGTCGAACCGCTGATAATCCCGGGCGATCATCGGGCGTGCGTCGGGCATACTCGGGCAGATGAACACGCGCGGATCGTCGTTGGGAATAAGCCCCTGCCGGAGCAGAACGAACATGGCCCTGGTATTGGAGTAGCGAGGCACGTTGGGCGTGCGTGTGCGGAGCCACGATGCGTTGGGCATATACCCGAAATATGGAAGATAGCCGTCGTTCTGCTGGGCGTACGCGCTCATGCCCAAGGACACGGTGCGCAGTCCCCAGCGACATGCGTTCCGCCGGGCGATGTTCTGAGCCTTCTGGTATCCGGGCACGAATACTCCCACGAAAAGGGTGATGCAGGCAGCGATAGCGATCAGTTCTCGCAGTGACAGCACCGACCGGCCCGAAACACGTCGCCCCTCCACAGGCGATACGGGGGTCATTTCCTTGAAAGGAATCGGCCTGGTGCGTTCGTCGATTCGGGCCATAACCGCATCCGCCAAGTCGGCGGACGGCTCGGGGACCTCCACGGCATCGAGGAGTCCCAGGAGGGTACGCAAGGCCCGGCTTTTGGCCGCCAGGTCGGCCGACGTTGTCACGGCCTCTTCAACCTCCCGGGCCTGCTCCGGATCGAGCCGATTCAACTGAAGGTCCAGCAGCTTCGATTCAATTGTCTGCGAGTCGTCTTGCATCGTCCTCAACGTGCTCCTGCCCGTCCGACCATCGTCAAACAGCCTTTAAGCCTTTTGGGGCGGAAGGCCCGCCGACCGATCGCTTTCCTACCGCGGCCTTGTAGGCTTTTCCGAAAGTGGCCACCGCGGCGTGCAACCGGCTTTTGACGGTCCCCAACGGGACATTAAGGATCTCCGCGATCTCCCGGTACGGAAACTGATGGTAATAGCTCAGCACCAGCACCTCCCGAAGGTGATCCGGCATCCTTGCCAGAACCGCGCGAACTTGCTCGCGTTCTTCCATGCTTTCAAGCCCGGCCACCGGGTCGGCCGAATTATCGGCCATGAAGTCCCGGAAAGTCTGCCCGGTTTCCTGGTCGGCATTGCCGACGTGTGCATCGAGCGGCACTTCAGGTTTTCGCCCTCGGCTCCTGAGACAGTCGCGAGCCTTATTTGCCGCGATGGTGAACAGCCACGGCTTGAATCGCCGAGACCGGTCGAAGCTTGCGGCTGCCAGATGCACCTGGAGGAACGCTTCCTGAACGACGTCCTCCGCCAGCGCCTGGCTACCGGTAAACCGGACCAGAAAGCGAAACAGCTCATGACTATGCCGCCGGACCAGCAGCTCGAACCGGTCGGGCAGGCCTTCAACATGTTCGGCCAGCAACTGCTCGTCCGAAGGCGTCGTCACCGCTTCAACAGTTCCTTACGATTGGACTTGCGCTTTGTTCACCGCACGGTTGGACAACGACCTCATAATAGATCCGTGTCCGTCGACGGTCAAAGTGAGGCAGCAGACGTGCCGCCATAACATTCGTGGCAACAGAGGGTTGAACCCGTTCGACCATTATCGGCCCCCGAAAAGATCTTGGGTCAGCTTTCCGGCTTTTGTTCCACTTGCGAGCCGGCAACCGGCCCCTCGGTCCGTTGTCCTTTTCGCCGCCGCTCGCGCACGGTACGGACGAGCACCCAAAGCCCAAAAATGATCGCCGCACCAAGAAGGGGCAAGAGCTTGAAGCTGGGGGGCGGGGGCACAGGCAGCGTAACGCCGGGCACGATGACCGTCCTGTCGTCGGCAAACTTGATGGTGACTTTCCCTTTACCGACCAAGGCTCCCTTGGCGGTGAGTCGCATGGCAAAAAGGTGCTGCCCGCCGGGCGGGATACCGGGGTTAGGAGGCTTGCGTCTGGCGATACAGACTCCGGGCCTGTCAGGAACGCCGACGTTCACCAAGTAGGTGCATTCCTGTTCCCACCCGGCCGGAGGGATGATCTGGAAGAGGTCGGCGTGATAGTGCGGGAATTCAACCTCAACGATCGCAAGCGAGTGTTTGTTGATCACCGTCCATTCGTAGTTTTGCCGTGTTTCGTCGGCGCCGCCCCTGATTTCAACAAGCTGGTCGGCTGACTGCGCGGAGTCGGCGAAGGAGGGTGCCGCATCCGTCACGACGAGCAACGACAGGAACAGAACTGCATATGGGCAGAGCCGGAATCGCTCGGTGCCCCGATGAGCAGGATGGTTTCGCGTCATGGACCGCCCCTCTGGGTAATCACCTCCGGCCGGCTTTGCGAAAACAAATCCGCAAGCCGATAGACGGTGACACCGTCGCCATTATACACCGGCTCGAACCAACGTTGGTCATTGAATTGCGGCATGATCCCGAAACGCTTCCGCTCGGCCAAGCCGACGAAGACGTATCGGACGCCCCACGTTTCAAGTTTCGCGTGCGCTTCCTCGCTGGACGGCGTGTAGAAGGCTTGCATGACATCAGAATAAGCCCGCCTCATGCTCGCGGGATCCTTGGGGCTGAACACGACCACATGAGGGGAATTCGGCTTCGACGCGCCGATGCGTCGGTCGGTCAAGGCCGCCAGATCCAGCCTGCAATCGGGGTCGCCCTGGATGACGGCATCGGTCGGCGTCGACTCCCGCAAGAAACGGATCGCCCCGGACTCAGGCATGAGTCGTCGTGACTCCCAGATCGTCCTGACTGCGGTCAACGGTGCTTCGTACAAACCCACCGGTAAACCCAGCGACGCGCCGATGACCGCCAGACCAACGCCGATCCGCCGAACGCGCCGACGCAGAAGATCGGCGTTGAGCAGGGATCCGGCCATGCCGGCCAGCAAAGGTGCCGCAGCCATCGGTGCGATCCGAAAACCATAGTCGATGGCATTGACCTCGCTGCGAAAGGTGAACATCAGTACGGCTCCCGAGAGCCCAACCAGGATAAGCAGCTTCACGCCCGGATCCGCCCACAGGACACGCCAGAAGGTCCCTGACACCAAGAGGCAGGCGAGTGCCGGCAGCCCAAGCTCGACGATCAGCAGCCAAGGCGCGTCGGCATAGTTGGCCAGCGGCCCCGCCGGCAGCAAGCGACCGAAGATCGCAAAGGGGAATCTTTCCCAGGAGGTTGTCAGCCCGCCGGGGTAACGGCTGCTCATCTCCTTGTAGCCCCATGCCTGCCGGCCCATCAATGCCAGACCAAGCACGCCGATTACCACGATTCCCGCCAGCACCCGCTTGAGGCTCGTGCGGTCCTCGCGGGCAATCCGCCACAGGAAGAGAACGGCGTAGACGGCCGCCGCCGGGAAGATCACGATGGCCAGATGAGCACTCCCGCCAAAGATCGACGCCGACAACAGCGGCGCCATCAGGAGCCACCACGTGCCGCGCGGCGACAGCCTCAGCCAGATTGCCGCCAGCGTCAACCCGACGACGGCGAAGACGTGTTGCGGGCACCAGAAGTACTGCGTAGTGAAATTGTGGACCCGCCAGGCCACCGGACACCAGGCGTCCAACGTGACCACCAAGCTTCCGCCGGTCGCCGCCCTGATCAGTACGGGGACGATATCGAAGCCGCCGACCAAGCTGACGAACGCAGCCGCGAGCGCGCTGCATCTCTCGTCCCTTGTGATACTGCCGGCCAGCGAAGAGGTGAGATGGATCAGAATTGCCGCGAGAAGCGCGGACGTCAGGCCAAAGGCGAGGGGAATCGATACCTTGTTACCGGTCATCGTCCGGAGCGCGGCCGGCAGGAGGTAGTAGTACTCATAGTAATAGTACGGCGTGTCGGCTTCGGCCCTATAGAAACAACTGTGCAATGGAAGCGGATGCCGCTCGAGCGAGAGCATGACGGCGTGGTGTTTGACGTAGTCGTGGGCACGGGTGATGGTGACGTTTCCCACCTGACTGGGCAGCCAGAACGAGAGGAACACGCAACCCGACGTCCAGATCGTCATTGCCGCGAGCAGCAGGCGATAGCGACGGGACGTGGACGCCGGTGGAGCTTCCCGGGGGCGGATGTCTTTCCGAACGGCCACCGCCAGGACCAGATTGAGGCCGCAGACGAGCGCCACGATCGCCCATCGGGCATTGGTCAAGCGCCAAGCCCAGCTCAGAGGAACCGGCATGAGAGCCGCAGATGCCGCCACCATTGCCCACTTTGAAGTGCGAAGCGATTCCAGGCCGGGCAACAGGCAGAGGAGCGACCGCCCCGGCAGCCACAGCACCAATATGGCGGCAGCAGGCAGCGAGATCCACGGAGTCGGCACGATGCAGGCTGCGGTCGCGAGAAGAATCATGGCGAGCCGGCTGGTCATGATCAGGTCCATACACCCAACCCGTCGGCCATCAAGGCGATTTGGGCATCGGCTGCCGCCATTTTGCCGGGTGGACGACGCCGGTCACGAGATAATCGTCCCCACGCGCCGGCCTGTGGCCGCCCGCTTGAGATTGCCGGCCTTGTGCAGATTGAACACCACCATGGTGACGCCACAGCGCTGGCACATTTCCACCGCGCTGAGATCCATGACCGCGAGCCGCTTGTCGATGACGTCGTCGTAGCTGAGCTTCGGATAGAACATGGCCCGAGGATCTTTCTTGGGATCGGCGCTGTAGACGCCGTCGACCTGGGTCGCCTTCAGCAGTGCATCGGCGTCGATCTCGACGGCCGCGAGAGCGGCGGCCGTGTCGGTGGTGAAGAACGGGCGTCCACTGCCGCCGGCCAGAACAACCACGCGGCCCTTGTCGAGATGCCCCTTGCAGCGATGCCGCGAGAACGGTTCGCACAAGCCCGTCACGCCCAGGGCGGACATCAAGCGGGTCGGCACCTTTTTGTCCTCCAGGGCCTCCTGCAAAGCGAGACCGTTGATCACCGTGGCCAGCATCCCCATGTAATGAGCGGTTGCCTCGGGGATGGCGGACTTCCTGGAAAAAGCCCCGCCGCGAAGAATGTTGCCCCCGCCGACCATGATCGCCAACTCGACACCCGTGCGATGAACGGCAACGATTTCGCGGGTCACGTAATCCAATTGTTCCGGATCGATGCCGGCGCCGCCGCGCCCGCCCAGGCCCTCGCCACTCAGCTTGAGCACCACTCTGGAAAAAGCGACCTTCGTCCTGGCCACAATACATCACTCCCAAGACCGCGTACCGCTCGCCCCAGAATCCTTTCTGGGGCGGTTTGCACCGAGGACTCTCATCCTCATGAGCAGTGAACGCCGAACGGATTCGGCCGGCCAGAACGGCCCGGAAGGGATTCCGGGCCGAGCGGCCAAAGCACATCACTCCCAAGACCTCGTTCCACTGGAGACCGGGGATCGAACCTCGGTGTCCAACGGCCGTGACCTTAATCACATCATCGGCATCCGGCAAGTCAGAACCGTTGAGATTGGAGCAGCCGGGCGATCAGGAACGCCATTTCCAGGCTCTGCGAGCAGTTCAACCGCGGATCGCAATAGGTCTCGTAGCGTCGCGCGAGGTCGCCGCTGGTCAAATCGCCCGCCCCGCCGATACACTCGGTGACGTCGTCGGCGGTCAGTTCAAAATGTACGCCGGCCAGGCGGCTTGCCTGGCGCCGGTGGACTTCGAACGTCCTCCGCAACTCGTCGAGCACCACCGAGAAATCGCGAGTCTTCCTTCCGTTCTCCAACGTCACGGTGTTGCCGTGCATCGGGTCGCAACTCCAAACCACGTTCCGGCCGGCGTTCCGAACCGCCCGAATCAGCGGCGGCAGCCGTTCCTCGACTCGCCCGGCCCCCAATCGCGTGATCAGGGTCAAGCGTCCTTCGTCGTTGTGCGGGTTCAACACGTCCACCAGGGCAAGGAGCTCTTCCGGCCGCATGGCCGCATCTACTTTCAAGCCGATCGGGTTGGCGATCCCGCGGAAGTACTCGACATGAGCTCCGTCGACCTGACGGGTCCGGGCCCCGATCCACAGCATATGCGCTCCCAGGTTGTACCAGCGTCCCGAGTCGGGGTCCTTGCGGGTCATCGCTTCCTCATATCCCAGCAGAAGCCCTTCGTGCGAGGTGAAGAAATCGACTCGGCCCAGAACGTCGGACCGTGCCCCGCCGAACGATTCCATGAAGTTGATCGCATCGAGAATCTGGTCGAGGACGGCCTTGTACTCGTTCCAGTTGCGGCTGTTCTCCATCGAGCTGAGGTTCCAGGTATAGGGGTGTCGCAGATCCGCAAAGCCTCCGTCGATCAGCGCCCGGATGTGATTGAGCGTCGCGGCGGCGTAGAAGTAGGCGGAGACGAGTCGCTGCGGGTCGGCGGCGCGAGCCTCGGGCGTCGGCTCGACAGCGTTGACGGCATCGCCGCGGTAGACGGGCAACTCACGGTCGTCCGCGATCTCAGTCTCATTGGACCGGGGCTTGGCATACTGCCCGGCGAAACGGCCGATGCGCACCACGGGTCTGCGGACGCCGTAGGTGAGAATGACGCTCATCTGGAGCAGGATTTTGAGCTTATTGGCAATACTCTCGGCCCGGCAGTCAAGGAACCGCTCCGCGCAGTTGCCGCCCTGAAGAATGAATGCCTCGCCGCGGCCGGCACCGGCCAGCCGGGCTCGGAGGTTGTCGACTTCACCAACCGCAACGAGCGGAGGGCAGTTTTTCAGCGCGCACAATGCCGCTTCATATGCTGTTGCATCAGGATACTGTGGTTGCTGAGCGGCCGGACAGCAACGCCACCCGGCCGGCTCCCATGGCTTGCCGGTCATTGCGGATTCCTGAAAGAGACTGAACACACCTTGCTGTGCCGATATCGCCCGGATGCCCCGAAACCGGACGCCGGGCCACGGTCCAGACCTATTGTACCCGTCGTCATCGCTCTCGCCATCCCGGGACAACGCAACACGGCCGGGTGGTTGGTTTTGAATCGCAGCTCTGCCGGTTTATACTGACCGCGTCGCGAACTGATTTTGGAAAGGGGTAACCATGAGCCACGCATCGCACAATACCGTGAGCCGGCGCGATTTCCTCCGAACAACCACCTGTGGCGCCGCGGCCATCGGGCTGGGACCGATGGCTTCGGGGACTCTGGCCGCATCGACAGCCTCGCAGCCGGCCAAGACCTTCAAGAAACCTTCGTTGCCTTACGGCAAGCTGGGCCGGACGGATTTCCCGGTGACGCTGATCAGCTTCGGGGCCATCCGCATTGCCGAGAGACTGGGCACGCGCATTGCGAAAGGCGTGATTGACGCAGGAATCAACCTGATACACACATCCTCCAGTTACATGGGAGGCAACAGCATCGCCGCCATCGCGGACCTCTTCAAAGCGGACAAGAGCTACCGGGAGAAGGTCTTTCTCTGCCTCAAGAGCTTCAACCCCGACAGCGAGAAGGAAATCGACGAAATGCTCATGACGCTGGGCACGGATCATACCGACGCCCTGCTGACCACGTTCGAGAACGCCGACCCCCGCCGGCTGGAGGCCATTCAGAAGCAGCAGGAGGCGCTGATCAAGAAGGGCAAGCTCAGGCACACCGGTTTCGTTTGCCACGGCGACCTGCACGGGGTCATGGAATTGACCATCGAGAAAGCCCCGAGGTTCTTTGAGGTGGCGCTTCTGGCAATGCGGATGCTGCCGCTGGGCAAGAGCAGCATCTCCGATGAAAGCAAGCGGTTTCTGAAAAACCTCAAGACCTTCCGCGATAACGGCGTCGGCATCCTCTCGATGAAGAGCGGCGCCTGGAGCGCGCTCGAACATGGCGCGGACGTCTTTCTGCCTCACGCCAAGGCCGTTCTCGAAGCCGGTTGTGACAGCGTATTGACCAGTGTCAACCGCTTCGATCAGATCGACATGATCAAAACGCTGGACCTGAGGTCGCGGCACATGACGGAGGATGAGAAGAAGGCGGCGGCCGAGTTCCTCGACGGCCGCCGCCAGGCCTGCCTGATGTGCGCCCGTTGTCGAAAGGTCTGCCCTCAGGGGCTTCCGGTGAGCGATCTGATGCGGATTCGGATGTACAACGACGAGTATGGCTGGCCGGACCATGCCGGCAATGAGTTCGCGAGGCTCGGTCTCGACGCGAATCGTCTGGCCTCGGCCTGCGGCGACTGCACCGCGTGTGCTCAGGCCTGCCCCATCGGCCTGGCCGGCGCCGAAGCTGTCCGTCACGTGGCGGAGATGTTTGTGTAGCCACTCATGGGCCGTGGCGGGGACTGGGGGCCGGCGAATAGCGGCCTACCAGTGAGAACTGAACACCGCTGACTTGCTCGCGGTGGGTTCGTTTCGTGCGGCACAGCGGGAAAGGCAGGTCGCCGCTTCGCTGTGACCTGCCCTACGTGCCCGTGCCGGGCGGCCGCG
>DAOOIV010000033.1 GCA_035384605.1 Phycisphaerae bacterium | reverse complement strand
CCCATGCAGCATGAGGAGAGTACTCGGAGCGATGCCCCAGAGCAATTTACACAGGGGTTGACACTACCTCCGAAACGGCGATTGCCCTCTCGCCAAGGGCCTGGTCTTCGCTTAGAATTGCGGCTCGGATAACCAGGGACCCGTAGTGGCAGGAAGAGACATGCCCGAATCACAACGATTACTGATCGAGACCATCAAGGACGTCACCGTCGTCACCTTCCAGGACATCTCCATCCTGGATGCTCTTCAGATCGACGAGATCGGTGAGGAGTTGTACGAACTGGTTGAAAAGAAGGATTGCAGGCAACTGATTCTCGACTTCACGAACGTCAAGTTTCTGTCGTCGTCGGCTCTCAGCGTGCTCATCACGCTGCACAAGAAGGCTGCTCAGAACAAGGGGCAGGTCGTGCTCTGCGATCTGCGCGACGACCTCAAGAAGGTCTTTGAAATCACCCGTCTCGACCGAATGTTCACATTCTGCCCCACCCTTGACGATGCACTGGCGGTCTTCGGACGAACCACCGCCGGCTAGGCACCGCTCATCGTGGTCCTTACGAGGCCGCTGTCGGGGAATCGGCGCAGCGCGTACGGGATGGAGGCCGCCCAGACACCAAGGCGTTGCAGGTTCCGGTGCCCGGACGCGAGCGCCCCAGCCATTACCATGGAGGAAGGACGTACCCTTCCAGGCAGCCGGGCTATTATCCGGGCTGCGTATCCGGCATAATGTGCCCACGGTCGAGTGATGACCCTTGAAGCGAGGAAGCGCCATGAGTTCGAAAGCTGCAACACTGCTATTCGAGCGGAACAAGGACGTCTGGCTAGCCGAGCTGCTGACCTTTCTGCGTTTTCCGACCATTTCCACGCTGTCCGAACACGTGGCGGATATGGGGCAATGCGCTGAATGGATCCGCGACAGACTGATTGAGTCCGGCCTGCAAGCTGAGGTCGTGCCGACTGACGGTCACCCGGCGGTGTTCGGCGACACCGGTCCGGTCGCCGGTGCACCGACGTTCCTGGTTTACGGCCATTACGACGTCCAGCCGGTCGGGGACCTGAGCCTCTGGCAAAGCCCACCGTTTGAGCCGACCATTCGTGACGGAGCCATCTATGCACGCGGCAGCGCCGACGACAAGGGCCAAGTCATGATTCATCTGGCGGCTCTGCGCTGCTGGAAAGATACCGGGGCGTCCTGGCCGGTGCGGGTCAAGCTGCTCATCGAAGGCGAGGAGGAAATCGGCTCAAAGCATCTGTCGACGCTCATCGAGAACAATCGCGAGAGGCTGGCCTGCGACAACGTTCTGATCTCCGACACGGCCAAGCTCAACGCCGAAACGCCGGCCCTGACCTGTTCCACGCGCGGCCTGGTTTTCAAGGAGATCACCGTCCAAGGGCCGACTCATGATCTTCACAGCGGTGTCTACGGGGGTGCGGTGGCCAACCCGGCCAATGTGCTGGCGACGATCATCGCTTCATTGCATGACGAGCGTCGGCGGGTCGCCATACCGGGCTTCTACGATGACGTTGCGACGCTGTCGGATGAGCAGCGGCGCAACCTGGCCTCGTACGGCATTTCGGACGCGGATCTGCTGGCAGCCACTGGCAGCCCGACCCCCTACGGTGAGGAAGGGTTCTCCACCGCGGAGCGTTGCGGCGTTCGTCCCACGCTTGATGTCAATGGGATGGTCAGCGGTTTCACGGGCGAAGGCTCGGCAACCATCATTCCGGCCAGCGCGACGGCCAAGATCTCCATGCGTCTGGTAGCACACCAAAAGCCCGACAAGATCTCCGCCGCTTTCGACGAGGCTGTCCGACGGGTTGCACCCTCGGCCGTGCGTTTGAAGATCGTTACTCGGTCCACATGCGAGGCATACCTCTGCCCGCTTGATTCTCCGGGCATGCAGATGGCTCGGCAGGCTCTGGCCGAGGGCTTCGGGCGCGAACCCGTGCTGACACACGAGGGCGGCACGCTGCCGATCCTCCCACTCTTCAAGAGGGCGCTGGGGGCTGACAGCCTGTTGATGGGTTTCGCCATGCCGAACTGCAACTTGCATAGTCCGAACGAGTTCTTCCATGTTCGGGATTTCGAGCTCGGGGTGCGAAGCATTCTCAGGTTCATCGAAATCGCGGGCGACAGCGTCCGATAACAGAGCACAATTCCTCAGTCCCGCGTCGACAGCTCGAAAAGACGCATAAGCTCTGATTTCGCCGGCACTCTTGAGTTGAACACCTTCCACAGGACGGCCGATGAACATACAATAATGGTGACTGGGCGGTCGGGGTTTGCGCCGGCGGTTTCAACAGGCCGGGCGTTTCCAGTTCCGCTTCGATACCGGACCCGGGATACGGGAGACACGAGGATGAATACCCCGCAATTGAAACGGGTGACTGTGCTGGCCGTTCTGCTCGGCATGAGTGTCACGAGCATAGCCGCGGCTGGAATCGGCGATGATCTGCGATATGGGCTTCAGCTCTACGGCGTGAAGTTCCAGAAGAAGTACGACCCGCTAAGCAAGGGCTACGTGTTGAACGTGTCTTTCACCAATCCTGATACCGGATTGCCCTACTACAACAATACCCATTTCTATC
This sequence comes from Phycisphaerae bacterium, assembly GCA_035384605.1. NCBI lineage: Bacteria > Pseudomonadati > Planctomycetota > Phycisphaerae > Phycisphaerae bacterium. The sequence continues at coordinate 43,439 of DAOOIV010000033.1, read as the reverse complement.
TCGGTTTCGGCGACCTGGTCATGGAAAGCGGTGGGGTCTCCCTGAGCGCCACATACAGCGAAAGGCTCGTGCCGGCCGTCAGATTCGCGTTGTCAACCAGAGGCTCTCCGCTGGACTACCGCTACGAAAGCTACCTTGGCTCCGAGGACATGGTCATCGACGGAAGCCTGCTGCTGAACATCGACACCTATGTGAACCAGTGGGGTTTCTACGACATCACGCTTCAGGCATCCAACCGCGCGACCGCCACCAGCAAACATGGCGAGCTTGAAGACCTCTCGGCCAGGCTCGACTATGACATCGGCCCCATCAACCTGTCAGGGAATATCTGGTTGGATGCGGCGGCGGTTCTGACCAACCCGTTTTTCGAGCGTTTCGGAACCGAGAACCCCTTCGCGGCATTCGGCAGCAGCCTGGCCAGCCTGAGCGCGACGGGTGGCCGCATCGAGGACTTCATCGCCCGCCTCCAATCCGGTCAATTGCTGAATGACGACGAGTTGGCACAGTTGATCAACAACTCGCTGCTGGCCAGCCTGCTGGACAAGCAGCCATCAAGCGACCTGTTGTCCAAACTGATTATTCCCGACGGGTTGCTGAATGGTGATTGCCCGGCCTGTGGCGAGAAGCCGCAGGCAACGGTGCAATGGCTGGCGGTACCCGAACCGGGCATGCTGATCCTGCTGGCCGGGGCTGGTGCCGGTTTCTATCTGTTTTCGTGCCGTCGCGGCAAACGCTGAACCCTTCTGCGCGTCACGGGGCCTGCAGGATCACCATCAGGCACGACTTTCCGCCGAGTCGGTATGAGTCCGTCCTGCCATCGAGCCGCCCGCAGCGGCCGGCGCATCTTGGTTGCCGTTCCGGGTTTGCCGCGAGAGAATGTGCACATTGGGCGAGGCGAATCATGATCGGGTTGTGTCTTTGGATGGTCATCGTCGCGGCGGGCCCTGCTGACGACAGGGAGGACGCTCCCTCGATCCTGGGAAGGACACAGCTCGAATGTCCGGCCTGTCATAAGAGCTTCACGACCATTGTGTGCGTTCGCAGCAATACCCGTGCCGGCGTCGATCGCGACCTGTTCGCAAGGTCACTTGGGGCACAACCCGAATTCTACCGCATCTCGACCTGTCCGCACTGCGGCTACAGCGGCTATCTCGCCGATTTCGATCCGAGCGTCACGTTGATGCCCGACGTGGCAAACCGGATTCTTCGATCGCCGGGGCTGAAGCTGCCGCCCGGCTTCGGCCCGGACAGCGATCCCAGCGAATTGGATGCCTCCGTGCGTTATGCGCTGGCGGTAACCTGCTATCAATGGCGACAAAAATCAGATGAGGCGATCGGGTGGCTGTATTTGCGGTCATCCTGGGTGGAACGTGAGAAAGGGGCGCACGTCCCGCCTGAATCTCGTTTGAGACGCGCCCTTGCTTATATCGAGCGATGGCGGCCTGCGCTCGGCCCGACTGATAACCAGTTGGATGTCGAGATGAAGCTTGCCACGCGCACAAGCGAGGCCCTGTTGACGGGCAGATTCACGCGCTACCAGCGGCCCTACATTGAGCTTGCGTTGGCTTTGATCCTCCGGAGGCACGGCGAGAACGCGCAAGCCGGATCGATCCTCCGCCGCCTGCAACAGGCCGATGGCAACCTTTTTTCGGAAGATCTTCGGACAGGCATGACCGCCATGCAGCAGTCGATCATTCGGGAAAAAGAACACCAGGAGCAGGCAGCGAACGCCTTTGAACGAGCGTTGCTCGCCGGTCTGGTGTCTGCGGATAACCGGCCGGCGGCAATGTACCTGCTGGGGGAACTGTTCAGGCGGTTGAGCCGTGAGGCTGAGGCCGTGACGTGGTTTGACAGGGCACTGAAGGAACCCAATTTGCCCGCCAATCTCCGGGAATGGGCAGAGCAACAACGGTCTCACTGCCTGGGATCCCGGCCCCGACAGTGACGCCTCGCCTCGCGTTGAATGCGTGCAGCTCGCTTCTCATCTGCGTCCTTCTCGTTTCTTATAGCGGCAACCGGCAGCAACGGGCCAACGGGGGTGTGAGCCCTACACTGGTCGGATAAGGATCAAGTCCCCGCAGGGCGGTGGACGTGGCGCTTGGCGGGGGCGCCGGCACGTACTAAGAAACCAATAAGGTCGGCACCTGCGGATGGTCAGGACGACAGAAGCGATCTGCGGGACGGATACAAGAATCGCATGTGATTTCGACAGGTGTCAAAACAACCTGCCGTCAGACGATCATATCAGCCCAGGGATCGGGCCGGAGCACAGACCTATGCTTGTCGGCCCCGCCGGCAACTCCTGCGGCAACCCGGGCCGCAGACGCCGGCGGCATACGCTCATCACGTTGAGAAAAGCCGCGTGCCGGCTCAATTCGCCGTCGCCGGGGCGACAGTCGTAAAGCGGAACATCTCGCCGTCGCTGTCGATTTCGATGCATTGGTTTTCGCCGAAATCGCCGGCCAGCAAGCGCCGGGCCAGGGGGTTTTCGATTTCCTTCTGGATCAGTCGCTTGAGCGGCCGGGCACCGTAAACCGGGTCATATCCGTCGCGGGCCAACTGCGCCTTGGCCGCATCGGTCAGCCGCACGCTGATCCGTCGGTCCGCCAGCCGCTTTCGCAGCAGATCCAGCTGGATGTCAACGATCCGGGCCAGATCCTCCTGGGTGAGCCGGTGGAAGATGATCGTCTCATCGATGCGGTTCAGGAACTCCGGTCGGAAGTGTTTCTTGAGTTCCTCCCGGACCCGAGACTCGATCTCCACGTCGATGGCCTCATTCTCGGCCATCTGCTGAATCATGGCTCCGGCGATATTGCTGGTCATGACGATGATGGTATTGCGGAAGTCGACGGTCCGTCCGTGACCATCGGTCAACCGCCCGTCGTCAAGCACCTGCAACAACACATTGAACACGTCGCGGTGAGCTTTCTCGATCTCGTCGAAGAGGACCACGCAATACGGCCGCCGGTGGACCGCCTCGGTGAGCATCCCGCCTTCCTCGTAACCGACATACCCCGGCGGGGCTCCAATCAGCCTGGCCACCGCGTGTTGCTCCATGAACTCGCTCATGTCGATGCGGATGAACGCCGCCTCATCGTCGAACAAGAACTCGGCCAGCGCCTTGCACAATTCCGTCTTGCCCACGCCGGTCGGCCCGAGGAACAGGAACGACCCCACCGGCCGGTTCGGATCGCCGATGCCGGCGCGACTTCGCCGCACCGCATCGCTGACCGCGCGAATCGCCTCTTCCTGCCCTACCACCCGGCGAGCCAACCGCTCTTCCATCTTCAGGAGCTTTTCCTTCTCGCCTTCGAGCATCCGGGACACCGGAATGCCCGTCCACTTGCTGACCACCTCGGCGATCTCCTCGGCGGTGACCTCCTCGTGAACCAGCATGCCGCCCTGCTCGCGCAGCCGGGCCATGAGTTCTTCCTGTTCCTTGATCTGCCGCTCCAGCTCCCGAATCTCGCCGTACTGGATGCGCGCTGCTCGTTCCCAATCACCGCGCCGCTGAGCCTCGGCCAGCTCGGTCTGCTTGGCATCAAGTTGTTCACGAAGGGACTTCGTCTGCTTGAGCATCCCGACTTCTTTCTCCCAGCGTGCGGTCAGGGATGCGTTCTGCTCGTTGAGATCCGCGAGTTGCTTTTCGACCTGTTCGAGTTGCTTTCGCGAGGCTTTGTCCTTCTCCTTGCGAAGGGCCTCGCGCTCGATCTCAAGTTGCATGATTTTTCGGCGGATCTCATCAAGTTCCGACGGCATCGAGTCGTTCTCGATCCGCAACCGCGAGGCCGCCTCATCCACCAGGTCGATCGCTTTGTCCGGGAGGAACCGGTCGGCAATGTAACGATGGGACAGCGTCGCCGCCGCGACCAGGGCCGAGTCTTGGATCCGCACCCCGTGGTGGGCGTCATATCGCGGCTTGAGCCCGCGCAAAATGGCGATGGTGTCCTCGACCGTCGGCTCGCTCACGTACAAGGGCTGGAACCGTCGCTCCAGGGCCGCATCCTTCTCGATGTGCTTGCGGTACTCGTCCAGGGTGGTTGCACCGATGCATCGCAGCTCGCCGCGAGCCAGTGCCGGCTTGAGCAGGTTTCCCGCGTCAATGGCTCCCTCGGCGCGGCCGGCCCCGACGATGGTATGCATCTCGTCGATGAAAAGAATCACCTCGCCGTCGCTTTCGACCACCTCGCGGACCACGGCCTTGAGGCGATCCTCGAACTCGCCGCGATACTTGGCTCCGGCGATCATCGCACCCAAGTCCAGGGCAATAATCCGCTTGTTCTTCAGTACCGTGGGGACGTCGGCGTTGACGACGCGGAGAGCCAACCCCTCGACAATGGCCGTCTTGCCGACCCCGGGCTCGCCGATGAGCACGGGGTTATTCTTGGTCCGGCGAGACAGGACCTGCATGATCCGGCGGATTTCCTCGTCGCGCCCGACCACCGGGTCAATCTTGCCCCGGCGAGCCAGCTCGACGAGGTCACGGCCATACCGCTGCAAGGCCTGGTACGTGTCCTCGGGGTTCTCGCTGTCGACCCGGTGATGTCCGCGAACTTCTTTCATGGCCGAGAGAAGCACCTCCCGGCTCGCTCCGGCCAGCGAGAGCACCTCTTTGGCTTGTGAATCCACGTCGGCGAGGGCCAACAGCAGGTGTTCACACGAAATGAACTTGTCTTTGAGTCGATCTGCTTCCTTGTGCGCTTGGGCGAGGACTCGCTGCATCTCGGGCGCGGGCACGAGCTGGCCCCCGCTGACCCGAGGCCGCCGCGACAGCTCGCTTTCCACGAGTTGGCGGACCCGCCCAACGTGAACCCCGGCCTTCTCCAGAATCGGGGCCACGACTCCCCCGCCGTTGGCAGCCCCCTCGTTCAGCAGAGCCAGCAACAGATGCAGCGGCTCCAGCTGCGCGTGCCCGGCTTGGGCAGCTTGCTCCTGGGCCGCCTGCAGGGCCTCTGCTGCTCGCACGGTGAACTGATCTTGACGCATGGCAGAAAACCTTCCTGGAACAGCGCACTGTGCTCCGCGGTTCAGCCAGCAAAGCGCATGCCAGGCGGAAACGGCTCTGGCGAGGCAGAAAAAGCGGCTTCAGACGGCCTAAGCCCCCTTGCTGCCAAATTGGCAGGGCAGGCGTTCGGCATCTGGGAAGGCCCATTCAAAGTGCCGCAAATCCTCGACGCCCCGATGGACCGAAAGGATCTGCAGCCGGCCCCAAGACCTCGGAAACTGAGCGGGCGGAGACCCGTCACACACGGGTTTGTATCAGGACCCTGACAGGTTCGAAGGTAAACGGAGTTAATTAATAATTTGAAAGATTCTACCGACAGATTTGACTGCTAATCAGAACAAATGCTTCTTGTGGGGTCTTGCCTCAATCTTTGGAGTCGATAGAATTCATTATACAGACTAGCCTTCCATAAACAGGCCAGCCTTTCACGGAGGCTTCGGAAGATTGTGTGTCAGGACGACAGCGTTCCGAGAACTGTCGGCAAGTTCGGTTCCTTGTGTATCCGAGTTGATACTGAAGACTGCCGGCGCCGCTACTAAGCTATCATGTTGCAGTTCGGACGAGGTCCTTTGTTAGGAGTACGGATTCGAACCAAGAAAAGTTGATTTGACAGTCCGCGCTTCAGACTTGAGTGCTTGCCCTCGAAATCCTCGAAGGGGGCAATTCCCTGAGTCGTGTTGGGCGCACGAGGACTGGACGCACTCCCGCTTGGGAGTGTCGTCCTTCCCCGTGTCAACACGAAGGGTTTGGCGACCCTCCAAGGCGGCATGGGCGGGTGGCATTCCCTTCTTTGTTTCGGCAACCTGCCCCAGAGCATCGGAGTCCTAGCAGGGCAAAGCCCGGGAGGTCGTTCATGAGTAGGTTCACCAAGCGGCACATGTCGGTGCTCAGTATCCTGTGCGTTGGACTGGTACTGAATCTGGACCTAGCACGCGTTCGCGCACAGGCACCGCCGCAAGAGTATGTGCTGAAGATAGAGCGTATCGAGACGGAAAGCACCGTGATGATGGGTCAAAGCTTCAGGGAAAACGACCTCCTGATGTCCTTCCTCCCCGCAGCGCGGCCCCTCTTTCCCTGTCGGGTCACCAAAATGCAGATCTGGTGGCAGCGTCCTGCTGGACAGTACCGATATCCGGTGAAGGTTGAACCGTTGCTGTATGACGCTGACGGTTGGCTTCGTTATGATTCGGACATCGCGGTCTTGTCGCCCGGAGGACTGAACCAAGTGCCGCTCGCCCGGACATGGTGGTACGACGAGAATCCGGAAAACCGGTTTCTGACGCCGGCGATCTTCGACGAGCCGCCGGTCTCGTTCCAGACCGGAATATACGGGGGGTTCCGGATCGACGGCGAGGTGGACCGATTGATGTCGGAGAACTCGGCCAATATAGTGTGCTCGACAGAAGGCCCCTGGGAATTGTTCAATATCCTCTGGCGGAATGGCTCGTGGTATCTTCTTGAGGATGAAGGCTTGCCCGGCAACCTGGGGATTCGCTTGGTCGTCGAGCCGCTTTGTCCCGCCAAGATCGGCGATATGCCGGTCTGGAACGGTTCCGAGTGGGAGTGGGATGGAGACATCGATCAGGATGATCGCGCCATCCTCCAGAATCAAATCAACGCCTTCAACCCGGCCGATCCCATATTCGACGATTATCGGGTCTACATGGACCTGGATAACGACGGCGATCTGGATGCCGATGACATGGCGATCCTCGACGCCCATTCCACCGGCTCGGGAAACGTGGTCGTTTGCCCAAGGATCGAGATCCTCACCCCGGAGATCGGGAAGACCACGCCAACCGGCGTCCGGCCACCGGACGAGACCTTCCAGGTAAGGAATTCCGGCGGATGCACCCTTGATTTTACGGTGCAGTCGACTGCTTTCTGGCTCAGCGTGTCGCCCGCTCAAGCCAGTTCTACAGGCCAGATCCAGGACTTCACCTTGTCGTTTGATACGGAATCGCTCGGACCGGGGAGCTATCCGGCGTGGCTGCGCGTCGACGGGAACGCCGGCAACTCACCGCAGTGGGCCCACGTCATGCTCACCATCGGGACCGAGGGGGACCTGGACAGGGATGGGGACGTTGACACGGATGACGTCGACCTTTTCGAGAAATGCGCCACCGGCCCGGGCCTGTCTTACGACCCCGAATCACTCCCTGCCGGCTGCACTCTGGTCCCAGACGGCGACGGGATCATCCTCGCCGATCTCGACCACGACGGGGATGTCGATCAAGCCGACTTTGCCGGGCTTCAGGCGAACTACGGCTTGCCGAACGGGATGACCTTGGCGAGCCGGGCCTCCGCAGCCAAAGGCCAACTCACCAGGCCTGTGCTTCTGGTGAACAAGTCCCTGTCAAGAATACCATTGGCGAAAACCGCCCCAGAAGAGAATGGCCTACCCGATGTCCATCCAGCATCTGTATCAGTGAGCGAGCCGGGGGCCGTGTCCGGCGTGTGTTCTCCCGATTCCCGACTGAAGGCGCCGGAGTTCGACGAACAGGCCGCGAAGCAGAACCGGCCGTTGGGTACGCTGGGCCTTATCTTTGGTATTGTGGTGGTAGTCGGTGTCCTGTTGTTCGCGTACTGGCTTTGGGGGTTGTTGAGTCCGGGGGAGTTCTTTGGGAATTCATCATTCCCCGATTCCGGCCAAGAGATCCAGCGCATCCGAGCGGCAATAGACCGGCTCAACTCTCTCGGGCACCCGGATTCGAACCGGGCGTTCGCCGAATTGCTCGGCCAGGACAAGTGGTACAACGCCGAAATCTTTGGTGGGATCGTCCTCAACCGACAGTCGCTTGACGACGTTAGCTTGAAAGCATCGGTATTCAAGGCCTCGAAGACCATTGCCATCCATGAAAGCCTGGTAAATCCGCCGTTTTGGGACGACAATGCCCTGAAGATACTGGCGGTTGCACTCTTTGCCGAGTGGCAGCATACGGATCAGCCGGGAAAGACTGAGAACGAATGCCAGACCTGGCTCGAGCAGTGGCTGCAACAGGTGGGATGGGATAATCTGAACCTTCCTTTCCACCATGGCACAAACGAAGCAGCCGATGACGATTAAGGTCTTCGTCCAAGATTAGAGGGTGGTTACATGTTTCATGATATCGGACATGAAGCGTTCATGTTGGGAGTGTCAGGGCTGCTCGTGTTGGCCGTCGCCTGGCTCATACGCCGAGACAGAGTTAATCTCTGCCCTGCATCGCTGATTCTGCCTTTTCTGTTCCTTGCCATCCTTGCCTTGGATGGGGGCCTGTTCAGGCTGCTCAGAATCGTCGGCTTAGTGGCACGAATGGGTGAAGCGTGGCCACCCATCGGCCCGTGGCAAGCATGGTACAGGGCAGTGTCGCTCGTGCTGGCTGTGGTTTTCGCGGCTTGGGCACTCTGGGTTTTGATCAGAGCAAGATTCCCGCTTCGGCTTACCGTTGCGACCTCGCTTGTCGCGGCAGTAGCCCTGGTGCGCGGGCTGGAGAGCGTCCGTTGGGTCAAGGCATGGCGCGTCGCGGGCGTGTTCACGAGCCATCCGCTTGACGGACCGTGGATGGCGATCTGGGCGGCAGCGCCGGGGGTGTTTGTGGTCACCGCAGTCGTGCTCGTTCTGTGGACCTCCCGTCGGAAGAACGGCAGTGAGGCTCGTCCTGTTCTCGGCGATCGGTGCCCCGAAGAGGGAATTACGCAGCTCCCACACCATGATCGGCCAACTGAAGGCGCGAACGGCTGAAGCCTGGTCCCGTCGCAGCGTGCCGATGAGCCGAACAATACCGAAGGCCAGTGCCAAACCTGGCTTGAGCAGTGGCTGCAACAGGTGGGATGGGGCAACCTCAACCTTCCGTTCCACCATGGCACGAATGAGGCTGCCAGGGATTAGCCCGGCCTGACACCGGGAGCGCGAGGAGCGAGGAATGCTTCGCAGCTTTATCTACATCGGCATCGGCGGTTGGTTGCTCCTGTTGGGAATGCTAGGGCTAATTGCGCTGGCAATCTCTTGCATGATACGCGGGGACAAGCTTCGCTTTCCGGGGCTGTTTCTGTCGTTCATTCTCTTGGCATTTCTGTCTCTGGACGGGGGCTACTCACATTCTACTCGATGCTCAGCGACACGGCCGGATGGATGGGCAAGACTTGGCCGGCTTCCAGCGTAACAAACACATGCTGCGCAGCCGCGCCATTGGTGCTGGCCGTCGCTTGCGGTGCGTGGGCCCTATGGGGCCTGGCCAAGGCGAGATTCCCGCTTCAGCTTACGCTTCCGATCTCGATGGTAATGGTGGTCGCTGTGTGGCAGGGACTGACTCGGCTGGGTTGGGTCTCGGTACGGCGGGTCATCGGACTGTTCACTGGTCTGCCCTTGCACGAGCCCTGGATCACCATCCGAGACATCCGCCCTCGCACATTGGTGGTCGTGGCGATCATATTTGTCCTGTGGACCCCACCATTGCGGTCCACAGATGGCAAGGCCGGGACAGGTGGCTTTCCCATTCTCAGCGATCCCCATTCGAAACGATGGCATCCTGACGCCTCCGCACAGGATGATCGGTCGAGCAATGCTTCAGACGGGTAGGACACGAACAGCGTCATTTGTGCCACGGGCGCTTCAGGGACTTGCGTCTGTCAAGAGACAAGAGAGATGGGCGCCCCGCTTAAGCGAGGCCTTCGGCCTCGTCGATGCTACGTTAGCCAAGCAAAAACGCAAGCGAGTTCTCACCATCGCAGAGTTCTTGCACCCCTCACCGCCCTAAGGGCAGGGCAGCCCAATCATGTCGGGAAACGCATGAAAGTAGGTTATATTGGGCGATAACCCAAAGCGGCCTTTGTCCGCAGTAACAGCCACCCAAGCGGTTGACCCGTGGCTTCAGCCGTGGGGTCGGCAACTCCTGCCACAGTTCGCTACCCCACCCGGCTTCGCCACAGGCTACGCCGGGGCGAACCCGCTGAAGCGGTGGGCCACCCAACAGGAAACAAATGGAAGCCGTCGCTTGACTAACGCCTTACAGGCCGTACAACGAGAAGATGCCGCCCGGCAGGCCGATCTGTTCGTACACCCAGTTGCGGATGAACGAGGTCACAAAAGACCCGCTGGCGTAAAGAATGGCATTCTGAGCCAGCGCGAACTCGCCAGCAAACGCTTCAGGGTACAGGTCGGTGGGCAGAAGCCCCCGCCCGTATTCGAGCATCCATACGCCGGTATCCGTCCGAAATTGTCGGGACTCAAAAGGACCCAGCGAGAGGCTATCGCCGGGCCCCAGAGTCGGGGGATTGAGTTCGCCCGCCGCGTATGCCGTGAGATCTCCAAACAACACATAATCGTGGACCTCGAAGCCCAGGCCGGGTGCCATCGACCACTGAGCCCCGGGGTTGACACCAGCCACGACGAGATACTCATTCGCGTACAGGTAGAATGCCGCAACCTGCCCCGGCACGCCCCTTCCGCTGTTAATCACCCAGTTCGGCTCGGTTGCGACGGGGTATCCTCGGTCCAGTAAGGCGTCATGAACCTGCTGCACCGCATCCTCGCCCGAGGTCGCGGTGATCTGGTCGACGATCTCCTCGAGATCGGAAGGATCGAAGACATACCCGCGAGGCAGGAAGCCACAACCGGCAGCCAGCGCACCCGCCAAGAAGACAACCACCCAGCCAGCACAGTTCCGACTCTTGAACACGTCATCCCCCATCCGGGCTCCACCGTCCCGGGCCAATGATGCCGTCCGCTGGGAACGGGCTCACTTTGTTGTCACCGGCCCGGCGGGACGAGTCATCACCCCGGCCGGCGGTTTGCCGCGAGCAGGCCGCTCAGCCAATTTGATTTGCCGAACAGTGTAGACCGGCACGGGCATCGCCGCCGAACTCAGCTTGCGGGCTTCGGCTTTGATCTCAACATACTTGTCCAGATAGTCCGACGGGTTGATCGAACTGCCCTCGGGAACTTCGATATATGCCAGCGTCTTGGCGGGCGTGACGCCCGGTTCGACCACCCGCCAGCGCTTGGATCGGCCGCCAGTACCGTCAAAGAGCCCGCTGAGACGAATCTCCCCGCGCACGTCGACCCAGTCCGTCGGAAACTCCTCGATCCTCTTTCTCCGCAATTCCTCGAGCCTGACCCGTTCGGCATCGGCCTTCTCTTCGGCCTCGTTTTTCAGCCTGCGCATCTCCTCAATGGCCCTTGAGGCCTCGGCCAGACTGCGAATCTGCTTGATGCGCGTCTCGGCATACAGTTTCGCGACCTCATCGTCCGACTGGGACGCCAGCGGCTCCAAATCCTTGATAAACTGCTCGAAATTCCGCTGCTTGGCAGGCTTGGCAGACTCAGCGTCGATTCCGGCCTCGATCTTGGCAATCGCCGCGCGATGCTCATCATTTTTTGTGGTGAGCAGCTCGGGTTTGATAGGTTCCAGACCGGTCGTTTTGACAATGTTCTCGCCGAAGGCAGGCTCGCTGCCCTTGGCCACCGGCGTCAGCGCCGGTTCCTTGGCGGGTCTGCTTGTCGTGACTCCTGCCTGAGCAAGACTCAGTGTGCCGGGCGGGATCCGCTCACCCGTCGCGGGCTGGTCGCCGCCCGTGGCCCCGGGCCGGTCCACGAAATCACCATGAACCCAGACAGTGGCCCCGAGAGGGGGGGCAATCTTATAGCACTTCCCGTCGGCCGTCTCGCCGAGAATCTGGACCTTCTCGCCCTTCTTGAGCTGCACCTGTTTGGCGTATCGGCGCTCGTCGATCTCGCTGCCGGCATAGACCCACGCGTCGCCATTCAGCGTGCCGCTGCCGTCGTCGGCTTTTTCGACGTAGTTCTTGTCGATCACGCTGAAGCAGCCTTTGGGAGGCAGGATCTCCACCCAGTTGAACGATTCGTGGACGATGGTCACCGTGTCGCCGCGGTTGAGCTTCGTCACGACGTAGTAGTTCGTATCCGCTCCGCTCCGCACGTTGACGTTGGTTCCCTTGATCTTACCTTGAATCATGCGACCGGCCGCCGCCGGCTGCGTGGTCTGACCCAACGCCGAGGCCACCAGACTTGCCGTGATGACCCAGGACATCCATGCCGCTCGTCGTGTGTGCAGGTTCATTGCACCGCTCCTCAGTCCTTTGTACTGGTTAATCGTTCCGTGTCCGCGCAATCCCGGCGCTCAGCGGTCCGGACACGCGGTTTGTCGCCGATGCGAACCGGCGAGCACGGCCGCGCGCCACCGCCTCGCCACTGGTGTGCACAGTACATCTCTGGTTATCGGATGTCAACCAAGGCTACCCTGAACCGTTGCGGCACCGGCCGCATAACCAGTCCTCGCAGCGTCACTTGCGGGCTGTTTCCAACCGGCGTGGCAACGCGGCCTTGGTTTGCCAGCCGGACACAACCTGCCCATGCGGTCTGGTTCGGAGGGGGCCGGATCGCTCCAGGGAAGCCCCAAGGATTCCTCGCGTGGCGGTCGTAAGTCGCCCCATCAGGATCATCGGCACAAAAACCGTCTTCCCTGTACCGTGCCGGGCCGGCTTGTCGGCCGATGGCATGACGGGTGAAGAGTATTCGCGAACGGTGTATACTGCGCCGAATGTGGGCAGACGAGATGCCGCAGGCGATGATCGCCAGCCCGACCTGCGCGAGCGCGATAAGGCAAGGCTGCAGATGAATGAAAAGGTTTATCTTAACGGCGACATCATCGACCTAGCCAAGGCTGTCGTGACGGTGTCGAATCCCTCGCTGCTCCACGGAGTGGGCCTCTTTGAAACCCTGCGCGCCTATGACGGTCGAGCTTTTCTCCTCCAACGACACATTGACCGGATGACCGACTCTGCCAAGCACTTCGACATGCCTGTGCTTCAACTGGTGGAGCAGATTCCAGACGCGGTGGCTGCGGTGCTCGCCGCCAACAGGCTCAAAAACGCCCGCATTCGATTCACCGTCATGCCGCCGGGTGCGCAAGACGGCCACGAGCGATCTACCCTCCTGGTTGCCGCTCAAGAGACGGCCGGCTACCCGCCCGTCCTGTATGAACGGGGGATGACCGTCCACCTAAATACCCGTTGGAGACAATCCGATCTCGACCCGCTGGCCGGGCACAAGACCACGAGCTATTTCTCCCGCCTGCTGGCTCTTCGGGATGCACAGGCCGCGGGCTGCGGCGAAGGATTGTGGTTCACCCCCGAAAACCGGCTGGCCCAGGGATGCATCAGCAACGTTTTTGTCGTTAAGGAAGGCGTACTTCGCACCCCGCCGCTGGATACTCCCGTTGTGCCCGGAATCACCCGTCAAGTGGTCATCGAACTTGCGACAGAGGCCGGCGTTAAGACCGAACAAGTTCCCCTGACCGTCAACGACCTGCTCGATGCCGACGAGGTCTTTCTCACCAACTCGGTCATGGAGATCATGCCGGTGACCCGGATCGAGAGAAAAGCGGTCAGCAACGAGAAGCCGGGACCGATCACCGGGCAATTACAGCAAGCCTACAACGCGATGACGCGACAGACCAAATCGACAAGCTGAGGCGATGGTATCTTGCGGTTCCTCCTGACCAACGACGACGGTTACGACGCCCCAGGCCTGCGAGCCCTTCATGAAGCCGTTGGCAGCCTGCCCGGCGTAGAGATCGGCATCATCGCCCCCGCCGTTGCTCAGAGCGGCACGAGCCATTCAACAAGCGAGAGTTTCATCTGTCGCCAGGTCTGCCTGGAAGGCATGGGGCAGATCACGGTGGCTGAGGGTACTCCGGCCGATTGCGTCCGCGCGGCGCTTCATCTGCCCGGTCATCCAAGGCCGGATTGGGTCATCGCCGGAATCAACCGCGGGAGCAACCTCGGCGTTGACATCTTCTACTCAGGTACGGTAGCCGCCGCCCGCGAGGCTGCCATCCTCGGAGTGCCGGCCATCGCGATCTCGCAACTGGTGAAACCATCGATGCCCGACGATTGGCTCAGCTCGGCGCGCCTTGCCGCCGCGATCATGGCCGCGATCACTTTGCCTGAGCAACCTCCGTCGCCTTGGGTAGACCAGAAGTGCTTCGACATGGTGCGCAGGGCGTTGCTCGACGCCGCCCTATCGGCCGCAGCCTTGTCCCCAAGCCACCCTGTCGCTCCCGTCCGGCCGATGACTGGTTTCCCATCCCAGGGTTGCCCGGCCGCACCCTGCTGGAACGTGAATCTCCCCAGATCATCAGATGGCCGCCCGCCGCTGGGGGCCTGCGTCGCTCCGATCAGCTCCGATCCGCCCGCCTTCGGCCTCACCCCTATGTCCCAGGGCAACGGCATCACCCGCTTGACGTATGTCGGCCGATACCACGAACGCCAAGCCACCCCGGGTACCGATGTGGCATTGGCTTTTGCCGGATACATCACCTTGAGTCCACTGGCCCTGGTGTGACTTGCCCTGATGACTGAGATCCACAAGGGACAAATTGGATTGGGCCGCTTGACTTTGTCGTATGTTTGGTTTATGTTAGGTATATGCGAAATGTCCATTGAGGGGGCGGAGGGGATGGCGATGAAGGTTGGGGCGGGATTCCCTGTTGCGGCGAGGGCGAACTGTCGATGGTGTCGAGGGGGTACTCAAGAAGAGGGATCAGGGCAGCGCAAAACGGAACGGGAGGAGACAACGGGACCAATCCCGGAGGCGAAAAACGGTCCGGCAATTCGATCCTCCGAATCAAGGCGACCCTCGCCAACAGCCGGGTCGGACCAGCGAATGATCGGGCGGGATGCTTTTGCCGGTCGGCTGACGGAGGCGCAACAAGAACTGGTCGTTCAGAACATCGGCTTGGTGGGGCTGCATCTCCGCAACCGCGTCCCGACACCCCGCCGACCGACCCGAATGCGAGAGCGCGCGGATCTGTTCCAAGTGGGTTGCATGGCACTGATCCGTGCAGCCATAAGGTACGATCCGGCTTCACACGGTCCGTTTCCCGCCTACGCCCTGCCGCGCATCCGCGGGGCGATTTTCACGGCCGTGCATGAATACTTCGCGACCATCCGCGTGCCGCGTGACGTCATCGTGCGTCGGCGAAAGGAGCTTGCTCTCAACGGCCGGACGTCGATCCAACGGTTGCCGATCGTGCACCAGTGGCGCGGCCAGGCGAACATTGTCACTCCCCACCGGGCGGTCACGGAAACGCAGGAATGGGGTGATCCGACGATCCGGGCGCTGGCTCGCAGCCGATTCGAGCGAGCAGTGCAGGCCGCCTTGGAAGAGCTGAAATCCCGCAGGTGGCGTAGACGGGACACTTCCGAGGTCATGGCTCGCATCGCCGCCGAGCGAATCCTTGTGTCACCGAGCCCTCAACAAACGCGTACACGGCAGCTATCGAGCCTCCTGGGCGTCTCCTCGGGCCGCATCAGCGAGTACGAGCAGCTTCTTCGCGAAACCATTCAGCAACACCTCAGCCGAGACGCGCTGCTGCCGCTTCTCCTGCAGTTTGCTCGCGAAGACCCTGCGGGGATGGACGGCTGCATCACGTGCGAACGTCGCGAGCGCCTGCACACCGCCGAAATGAAAGCATTCGAGAGTCAACTGGCGGCCATGGAGCGAAGCCGGCGCGCTGAGCTACTCTACGGCCTCGTCGAGCAGTCCGGCAAGAAGCCTGACGACGTGATCCGCAAGCTATACCGCAGACAAGTATGGAACAAGAGTCTGGTGCCGATGTAGCCTTCTTGTCGTGCTGCCCGGGCGGAAATGTTGCAATGCACGCGGAGACGCGATCAACGGGGCGCCCATTATCTCATACACGCCGCAAAAGGAGATGTCTTGAATACGTTCCGGATGGTTTGTCATATTGGCTTGGGATGCACGGCCACTCTCCGGTCCCATGCCCTGGTCGACCTTGTTGGCTGCATGCCTGTTGGGCCCCCACCGCCGATGGGGACCGTCACAGACAAAGAGCCACCCTGCCCGGCAGCGACCAGCGACAAACGCCGGACCTTCGGTTGGCGGCCTCTTTGACGATGTCTCTTCTCGCGCCTCGAATACGGCGATGGGGGCCGACACGGATCCCACTATTTTGCAGGAGTCACGTAGATCTCTACGCGACGGTTGCGGGCCTTGCCCTCCGGCTTGCGGTTGTCCGCAACCGGTTCCGTTTCCCCCTTGCCGATGGTGGTGATCCGCGAGGCGTCGATGCCATTCACCTCGAGCACAGCGGCCACCGCCTCGGCCCGGGCCCGGCTCAGACCCATGTTGTCCACACTCTTGCCAAGCTCCTTAAGCATTGCGATGGTTGCCGGCTTAACCACTCGGTCGGTATCGGTATGGCCGACGAGTGTGACCCTGCGGTCCTTCACCTCATCCTCATTGAGAATAGCCGCGAGTTTCGCGAGCGCCGCCTTCGCTTCGGGCTTCACGGTGGCCGAACCAGAGTCAAACGTGGCATCGGCGCTGAAATACAACAGTCCCTTGTCTTTGTCGAACTTGAACAGGTCGGGATACTTCTCGTTCAGTTCTTCAATTGACTTCGTGACGGCCGGCGGAAGCGGCTCCGGAGTAGGCGGAGGTGGCGGTTCCTTCAGAACGGGGGGCGGAACCTCGGCGGGAGCTTGCTCAACCTCCGGACACCCGCAACCTAAGGTAGCAAACAATATCGCAGACAGCACGAACGCAGTTTTGATGTACCCAAACATCGCCATCTCTCCTTGAATTGGGTTGACCGGCATATTTCGGACGGATTGGCCCAGCCCGGTCGGGATCACCCGCCGCCACCAGCCCAGCCGTCCCCGGTTCGCAACCAGAGTTAATCCCAGAAACGCACAACCAGTTGACGTAAGGCAGACCGCCTTTTTGCGGGCCGCAATCCACATACACCGCGATCCAGAAACGTGCGCGCAAGCCGCACAGATGTCTGGCCGCAAGACTCTAAGCCCCGCCGACCTGCGACAGGCCTGGTATAAGGCTCGCGCCGCGTCCCTGGCCTCCGACCATAGTGGTCTGTCGACACCGGCCGATCGAGTGGGCTTCAATACCTTTCTATCGACAGATAGGCGCCTTAACCGTTAAGGGTTTGACTGTCGGATTGCCGCCACTGCTATTGTAGGGCTGTTCCGGGATCGTCCATTCTGTCTCCTTGCCAACGACGCCATATTTCTTTGAGAGTTTTTCCAGGATCGGGTTGCGGTACGGATACCATAGGCAAGCCGGAATGTACTTAACGCTGCCATCTTCGGCGTCCTCATAGGCAAAGACCGCTTTGCATTTCTCCAATCGGGCGGCGTCGATCGAGTGTTCTTCCTCAAACGGAAGCACACCCACGCGCAGGACCAACCGCGGCCTTCGTCGGATGTGCTTACCACCGCTCAACAGGCGACCCGGACGGCCAAATACCCGGCCACCCAAAGCCGACAAGTGGCTGCCAAGCAAGCGACCCAATCTGATCCTCACCAGCATCCACGGCAACAAGGTCAACAGGATCAGCACCTGCCCGCAGAGTCGCGGAAACCGTCGTGCCGGATCAAGCCGGTCAAGCTTGGGCTGAAGCTTGCGGCAAAGAGCGGCGCATTCCACCGCAACCTCGCGAAGGGGTTTCCTCAAATAGTGGTTCATGCCACGATAGGACTTGCCGTCGGAAACCAGCAGAGTGATGGATTCGCAATTGGGGTGTACGCCGGCCAGCAACAGAACCTCGGATCGCAGGTTCTTCCGGAAAAACGACCGCGGCGTCTTCAAGGCCCATGAGAGCCCGGCGGGTACAAACTCAACCTGCCCGCCAGGGATAGCGTCTCGGACCATTGCCTCAACGTCTTCCATCGTCGTATGCACCCCCGCATCGAACGTACCCGGCCTCCAGTTCTCGGTCAGCGGAATGAGCCCGACGTCTGAAATCAGATCCCGATTCTCGTGGCAGAACTGGAAGAAGTCGCCAAGATGCTGATCGTTGAAACCCCGTCCGATGGTGGCCATGATCGTGTGCTTTCGCAGGCTGTACTTACGGAGGTTCTGGAGGGCCCTCATCTTCTTGTCATAGGCGGATCGATTGCGGCGAAGCCGCTCGTAAATCTCCGGACTGCGGCCGTCGAAGGCAAAACGGAACGAAACCCGAGCCTCACAGAGCCTACGACAGTATTGCTCGTCCGCCAGCCTGATGCCATTGGTCACCACGTGTGGCCTCAGACCGTGTTTCTTCGCGGCGGCAATGATCTCCAGCAAGTCATCGCGGACCGTAGGCTCGCCGCCAAAAAACAGCAGAACCGGCTTGGGCTCCAGGCGCGCCACCTCAGCAAAAAGCTTGTCAAAGTACGCGAGCGGCGGGTTGAAATCGAAACCCATATCCTTGATCGTGGCGATACATATGGGACAGTTCATGTTGCAGCGATTGGTGACATCGACGAAGACGATGTTGGGCTTGTGATCGATCTCGCATCGATCGCAGTTCATGCGGCAGGCAACGCGTTGCATGGGCACGTACTCCCAGAGCTCGCGCTTGGCCTGCCATGCGCGCGCATCGGAACTTACCATCGACTCGGTCGAACCACAGTCAGGGCACGTTTTCCGAAGCCACATCTGCCCGTCCCTGGCAAAGAACTCGCAAGGCACGCGCCCGCGGCACTTGTTGCACAGACCCAAATTGATGCTCTCCATACAGGCGTTGTCTCCCTTTGCCTCTGGGCGATCCGACAGCCTCGCCGCGACGGTCGTCCCGTCAGAACAACTCACCTCTTGGCCGGCGCGACAAACACCTGCGGCTTCGGGGTACCCAGGACTTCATCCAAGGCCTTCCGGTAGCTCTTCTCGTCGAAATGCGTCACCCACCGCTTTTTCTCCCGCCCGTGAACGAACAGAATCACCGTAGGATACCAGCCGATGTCATACTTGCTTCTGATTTCCCAGTTGGTAACGCCCCCAAGCCAGTCCTTCAGGCAATACTTAGCGAAAACCGCACGGCCGCTGTAATCGCCGGCCAAGCGGTCCAGGGCGGGTTCCTGCAACGAGCACCACATGCATCCGCTCTTGTAGAACTGCACGAGAACAGGCTTCCTGGAATCGAGAACATGCCGCTGGAAATCGGCCGAACTGTGGAGGGGGATGAGCTTACTGCCGCCGCAGCCTCCGGAGAGAAGGACAAGAAAGACAAGGCCGAATCCGGCAACCGATCCACGACGCCCCGCGCGGCCAAGGTGGGCCGGCCGGCGGTATAGCGGGTACACCTCGAAAGCCGCCGCGGAAGCCGTAACCCTGTTTGTCATCAGCTTGTCCCTTTCATGATGTTCACTTCGATTCGCATGGACTCGCCGGAAAAGGCTTAACCAAGACTGGCAGGTTTGCGCCACCTTCAGCGGCTCCGACCGTGCCCCACCGTTTGGAGACACATTCTTAGCCGCACTGAACACTGACAGTCAAGAGCCGAAACCTCGCATGGCAACGGTCCGGTGGCGGGGGCGTGTTGGGTGTCAAAGAGCCACCTGCCGCGACTGTTGGACCGTCCGGCCATCGGGCTGGTATAATCCCAGCCGTAAACCTCGATCCATTCTTTATATGGAGAACCATCATGAGCGGAACCTCATCATCCAAGGCGACGTCGCGACGCGAATTCCTGAAGACCTCCGGCCGGATCGCCGCCGTCTCGGCTCTGGCAGGCACGGCCGTGCCCGCCGTGCATGCGGCCGGCTCGGACACCATCCAGTTGGCTTTGATCGGCTGCGGCGGCCGGGGCGGGGGAGCAGTCAACAACGCCTTCGCGGTCAAGGGTGCGTCTATGAAGCTGGTGGCCATGGCCGACGTTTTCGAGAACCGGCTCAAGGGTTCTTACGAGGGCTTGAGTAAGGGCCGCGCCGACAAGGTGGACGTTCCCCCGGACCGCCGATTCCTGGGGTTCGATGCCTACAAGAAGGCGATGGATTGCCTGAAACCGGGCGACGTGGTGATCTTCGCCACACCGCCGGCGTTCCGTTGGGTTCACTTCGCCTATGCGATCGAGAAGGGCCTGAACGTCTTCATGGAGAAGCCGGTGACCGTTGATGGTCCGACGTCAAGGCGGATGTTCGCGCTGGGTGAGGCGGCGGAGAAGAAGAACCTCAAGGTGGGCGTGGGGCTGATGTCTCGGCACAGCCGGCATCTGGAGCAACTGGCCAAGCGCGTGCACGACGGCGAGATTGGAGAGATTGTGCTTCAGCGGGGCTACCGCATGGCCGGGCTGATCGGCAGCTTTGCGTCGACGCCCAAGCCCGAAGGCATCAGCCACCTGATGTACCAGATCCAGCGGTTTCACAGCTTCCTGTGGTCCGGTGGTGGGTGCTTCAGCGACTTCAACATCCACATCATCGATCACCTGGGATGGATCAAGAACGCGTGGCCGGTCAGGGCCCAAGCGGTCGGCGGTCGCCACTACAAGGTGAATGACAAGGGCGTGCCCTACGTGGACCAGAACTTCGACAGCTACAGCGTGGAGTACACTTACGCCGACGGGACGAAATTCTTCTTCGACGGCCGCTGCATGCCCGGTTGCAGCGACTTCTACGCGAGTTACCTGCACGGCACAAAAGGCTCGGGGATTGCCTCCGCGGGCGGCGACTGCGGAGCCCCTTCCAGTCTCTACAAGGGACTGAGCATCAAGGACTCGGACAAAATCTGGGAGTCCAAGAACCTGCCGGGCGATGAAGGTCCCTACCAGAATGAATGGAACGACCTCGTGGACGCCATCCGCAACGACAAGCCGTACAACGAGGTCAAGCGAGGGGTCGAGGCCAGCCTGGTGACCTCCATGGGCCGCATGGCCGCTCATACGGGTCGAGAGATTACGTACGAGCAAATCCTCAACTCCGACCACGAATTTGCGCCCGGGCTGGACAAGCTGACCGAGGATTCGCCGCCCCCCCTGCAGCCGGACGCCGACGGCAGGTATCCGGTGCCGATGCCGGGCAAGAAGACGGACCGCGAGTATTGAGACGAGGCCCGGCAATCGGCCGCGGGAACGCTGCGGTCAACCGGCGGTATGTCGAAAGATGGCGTGGCGGGCGCGCTGGGCGTGCTCGCTCTTGGGGGACATTTCGCAGATCCGGTGCCACATGGCCTTGGCCCGGTCGATCATCCCCATGCTCTCCAGGGCCAACGCCAAGCTTTCACGGAACTCGACGTTTTGCGGGTTGGCCGCGACTGCCTGCTCGAAATGCTCGACCGCCAGCCGAAACTGCTGCCGGTCGGCGAACATCACTCCCAGTCGATAGTGCAGCTCAATGTATTCGGGATGCAGGGCGAGGGCCTCTTGCAGGGCATGGATGGCCTCATCGGACCGCCCGGCTTCATAGAGGGCGAGGCCAAGTTTTATCAGAGCCTTGCTGTACACCGGGTTGATGCGGACGGCCTGCTGGAATTGGGCAATAGCCTCTTCAAGCCGCCCGCGCTGTCGGAGCAGCAAACCGAGCCGGTAGTGCAGATCGGCATGAGCCGGCCGCTCCCGTACCATCTCGCGGTGCCGTTCGATCTGGCGGTCAATCAGGTCGGAGATGCGGTCCTCGGGCGGCCCGACCTCGTCCGGCGGTGACAGGTGCAAGGACGCCTCGGCCTCCTGCTGAGCGGCGCACTTGAGGTGGATGCGGGCCATTTCGGAGTAAAGCAGTGTAGTGTTCGGCTCCACGCTGGCAGCCAGGTCAAAGCTCGACCACGCCTCGGCCTGCCGCCCGGCAGAGTGTTGGGCCACGCCCAGACCCACGTAGGCTGTCAGGAGCCGGTCGTTGATCTCGATTGCCCGGCTGAAGAATGCAGCCGCGTCGACATAACGGCCAGATCGCAGGTGTTGGGTCCCAACCTTGACCGTCGCTTCCAGATAGCCGGGGTGCAGCTCGAGGGCCCGGGTGTACGATTTCAGGGCCGCCTCGTCATGACCGATTTTCGCATAAAGATCGCCCAGTCGCAGGTGCGTTTCGGCGCACTCAGGGCGTTGCTCGCACATCATGTGGAGCTGTTCGATCGCTTCGCGATACAGGCCGGCCTGCTCGAGCGTCTCGGCCATATCGTTCCGGGCGCCCCAGTTGTCGGGCTCGATGAGCAGGGCTCGTTCGAATTCGCGAATGGCATCCTCCGCGCGCCCCAGCCGGAGATAGAGATTGGCGACCGTGATGTGCAAGTCCACATCCCCGGGTTCGTCAACGAGCATCTCCTCGTATTGCTCGACGGCCTCTTCAATGCGATTCTGGCGCAGGTAGATGGCCGCCAGGCGTTCGTGGGCGTTTCGCAACGAGGGGCAGAGGCGAAGAGACGCCTGATAGTGTTCGATGGCCTCGTTGGTTCGACCGGCCCGTTCCCGGCAATACCCCAACCCGAATTGAATGGCAACATCGTCGGGCAAGAGGTTACAGGCCGCCTGCAGATCGTTCGCGGCGTCGTCAAATAGACCCATCTCTTCCTGGCAGCAGGCCCGGCTGACCAGGGCCAGGATGCTGCTGGGGTTCAGCTTTAGCGCCGCCCCGAACGCATTACGTGCCTGGGAGATCCTGTGCCTGGCCAGCAGCGCAAAGCCGAGCTCCATATGCAAGTAATGCTCTTCGGGGTTCTGCTCGATGAGAGCCTGAAGCGTTTCGCAGTCGCGGGCGGGAATGCGCGTCAGACGATCTTGAAAGGCGTCCGACAAGCGTCCCAGCCACCCGCGACCCAGCATTTCGAGCAAATATGACATTCATTCCCCTCTTCACGTCCCGAGAGCTTCAAGCGCTTCGCGTGCCGCGGGAAAATCGCTCTTGAGGCTCAGGGCACGCCGGTAGGCCTGGCGGGCCTGCTCCGGCTGGTTGGCCTTCTGATAAAGCCGTCCGATGAGGTAATGCACGTCCGGATAGTCCGCGCCGGCATCAATCGCTTGGCGCAGCCGCTCGATGCCGTGGCCCCAGCGGTCGGTCTGCCCATAGAGCCGTGCGAGGAGGATAAGCGCGTCCACATATCGCGGGTTGATCTCCACCGCCTTCTCGATGTGGCGTATGGCCTTTGCCTCGCCGCCGAGACGGTGATAGACCCGCCCACAGTGGTAGTGCAGGTCGGCGTACTCGGGGTGCTTCTCCAACGCCTTTTCCAGCGTCGCCCGAAGGACGTTGAAGACCTCCTGATCCACCTCGGTCTTGGGCAATTGAAGAAAAGCGTCAACAAAGTCGGGTTCGGCGACCACGGCCTCCCCAAGCCGCTCGATATCGGCCTGATCGTATCGTGGCGAGGAATCACCAGGCTGCGGAATAGTGCTGAGACGCAGATTCCGGTCGGTGATGGTTCCGGCAAGGACGCTGATCTGCATCGCAACTCGGGCGTTTTCCGGATCAAGCGCATGGGCCTTCTGCAGTTCCTCCGCCGCCGCTCGCGCATCCCCGGCAACGCCATGGCACTGCGCCAGTCGCTCATGGGCTCCCGCGTGGGAAGGATCGATCTCTAATGCTTTTTCAAAGCATTGTCTGGCCTCATGAAACTGCTCGTTTGCGGCGAACAGGACGCCCATCTGGTAATGGAGATCGGCGTTGCCCGGGCAAGCCGCAAGACCTTCTTGGAGCGTCGCCATCGCCTGACCGGGCTGTCCGATCTTCCATTGAGCCAAGGCCAGCCTGACTCGGCTGCCCGCGTCGGCGGGATGATGCCGGACCCACTCGGCGTAGCGATGGGCTGTCTCAGCCAAGCGTTTATCGCCTCTGCAACAGCGGGCCAGGAATCCGGCAAACCCTCCTCCCGAAGGGTTAGCCTGCGCGGCCAGACGAAAGTGGTGACTGGCATCCCGAAACAATCGCTGGTCGAAGAACCGAACGGCGAGGCGGTAGTGCGCCTGGCCGAGATAGAAACGACTCATCACGCGTGTCGCCCCTTCGCCGTCTGAGGCCAAAGGGGTCAGCTTGCGAACGGCGTCCTCATAGCGGCCGGCATGATACGCAGCCATCCCCTCGCGGTAGGAATCGCGATCGCTCATAGCATCCTCGTGGTGCGCGTGGCCTGGCCGCGTTGTCGTTCGCGATAACGGCCGTCAGCGCGGTTCGTCCCGGCCTGTGGTTGTATCGGTTACGGCAACCGCGGCGTTAAGCAGCGCAGAATAAGACAATTGCGCCATTCGGACCGACCGGATCGCTGCTGAAACAGCCCGATAAAAGCCTGCAGGGCGCTGAATGCATCCGGGGTGGGGTCAGGAAGGTCTTATGCGGCGCCGGGCCCGGCCGGAGCCACGCGGGCGGATACGGGCCGTTCCCCCGTCCGAGCGGCCTGGGAAGCACGGTCAACACCGTGGGGGGATGGCGAAACATACGGCACATACTCGGGCACCGTTGCGGCCAGCTCGGCGCGGAGTTCCTCGGCCGAGGCTGTATCCGCCATCGCCGCCAACACGTCGATCCGCTGACGGATGCGGTTGAAGTCCTCCGGGCGCTTGCGCATGATGCCGATCTTGGGGTGCTGGGTGGGGCTGACATCCTCGCCTGCGATCGAGAGCTCTTCAAAAAGCTTCTCGCCCGGTCGCATGCCGGTGAAGCGAATCTCGATATCCTCGTTGGGGCGAAGCCCACTCAAGGTGATCAGGTCGAAGGCCAGGTCGACGATCTTCACCGGTTCGCCCATGTCGAGCAGAAAGATCTCGCCGCCCTTGCCCATGGCCCCGGCCTGTAAAACGAGCTGCGCCGCCTCAGGGATGGTCATGAAATAGCGGGTCATCTCCGGGTGCGTCACCGTGACCGGTCCGCCTCGGGCGATTTGTTCTTTGAAGATCGGCACCACGCTGCCGCTACTGCCAAGGACGTTGCCGAACCGGACGGTGACGAATTCCGTTTTGGAGCCCGTGTGGCTGCCGAGTTGCTGGACGTACATTTCGGCAATGCGCTTCGTACATCCCATCACACTGGTCGGGTTGACGGCCTTGTCGGTTGAGATCATCACAAACTTTTCGACTCCGGCCTCCGAGGCGCAGTCGGCCAGGATGCGAGTGCCGATCACATTGTTCTTGATCGCCTCGCCCGGGTTCCACTCCATCATGGGCACGTGCTTGTGAGCCGCGGCATGGAACACCGCCGTGGGACGGTGCTTCCGAAGCAACCCCCTGATTCGGGGAGCGTCGGCGATGTCAGCAACGCAGGGCAAGCGGCAGAGATCAGGAAAAAGCCTTTGCAGGTCACGGTCGATCTCGAACAAGGCGTTCTCCATCCGCTCCACCAGCAGGAGCATCTTGGGCTGGAAGCGGGCGATCTGCCTACACATCTCCGAGCCGATCGAGCCGCCGGCTCCGGTGACCATGACCACCTTGCCGCGGATGTATTCACCGATTGCATGGGTATCGAGGGTCACAGGTTCACGGCCGAGGAGGTCCTCGATGCTCACAGGGCGAATCTGACTGACCTCCACCCGGCCTTCGATCAGATCGCTTATCGCCGGTACCGTGCGAAAGAGAAGATTGCTGCCTTTGCATTTCTCGATCAGTTCGCGCACCCGGCGCTGGGGGGCCGACGGCATTGCGATCAACACTTCATCAACGTCATGCGATTCGCAAATCTGGCGTATGTCGGCGGTCGTGCCCAGTACACTTACACCGCGAATCCTTGCGCCCTGTTTATTCGGATCATCATCAAGGAAACCCACGACCTGATAGCGATCCTCGGATGACCGGATGATCTCGCGAAGAACGGAATCACCGGCATCACCGGCACCGACAATCAGCAATCTTGCCTGGGACGTGCTCTCCAGGGGCCTGAGTTCCTCGTTATAGAAACGAAAGCCGATTCTCGCCCCGGCGACCAGGCCGATCGTCAGCACCCAGTCCTGCAGGAACACCAGCCAGGGAATTTCGAGCAGGTATCGCTCCTGCAGCCATTCCCTCCCCTGGGAAAACGCAACCAGCAACCAAGTGTAGACCGCATAGAGAATGACGCACACAAAAATGCTGATATGACAGGCTCGAACAATGGAGAACAGGTCGCGAAGACCCACGTAGCGCCAGGAATCTCTGAATATGCCGAAAAGACCGAAAACGGTCAGTTTGACCGCGAGTGAGCAGGGTAGATAAGGCAAGTACTGCTTGAAGAACCACGATTCATCGGCTGCGGCCCCGCGGAAATCGTATCGCAGACCGAAGGCCAACAGCAGAGCAAGGCTGAACAACACCGTGTGCCCCAATATGGAAAGCAGCACACGGCTCGAAAAATGCACACCGGAGCCATTGTGTTGATCCGAATCCGCCATCGGCATTCTGGCTTCCTCCCCCAATCCGCCAACTTCCCCCCGGCCATCCTGGGCCCCGTTCGACAACCACTTCACAACAAAACATGCGGCAACATAAGCCCGGCAGCAGCTTCCTCAAACGAATTCTCCCTTCGTGCGAGGTGTCTGCACACCGCCGCAAACCTTCCCTGGTTATCGGGCATTTCTTTGTTCAAGTCCATTATGCTGTTGGCCGCCCGTTTGCGCCGCTTGCGGGATCTTCAACTTCCCTCCGAGCGTTCCCAGGGAAGGCGGACATCCGTCGCTCGCCCGCCTGTGCCTGACCCTTCCAGCCGGCCGCCGTACAGGGCGGCCTCGGCCGTAGCCATCGCCTGCGAGAGTGCTCGCCAGGGCAGCGGCAACTGGTTTGCCGTGAATCGAGCATTGATCCTCGACTCTCGGTTCTCGCCATCACTCCACAGCATGAATGCCCTGAGAGCAAGCAGTTCCACGAGTTCCCGAGTCGCCCCCTGGCCTCCCGCAACGGCCGCCTGCCGCTGCGCGGCTGCTACGTATCCGCCCAGCTCGGCGAGGTGAGCATCGAAGGCCCGCTTGTCCCCGTACTTCTCGCGGATATTCTTCACCGTCGTCAGAAATAGCGGATCAGGCAACTGACCCGTTGCAGCATCAGCCTTTCGGGTCGGGACGTTGCTGTCGACGGGCGTGAGGAGCCAGGTCAATTCGCCGGCGGCCTCTGAATAGCGGCCTGCGGCGACCGCGGCGTAGATGAATGCGACCTTGCTTTGTGCTCGCTGCTTGAGCAGTTGGGGTCGATCACCAAGATCACCCGTGACAATACCCTTGGCAAGGTCAAAGTTTTCCGCAGCCTCGCGGTATTTTCCCTCTTTGAATAATGCCCAGCCCGCATCCAGGTAGGCTGCCCGCCTTGCCGCCAGGCCGGCTTGCGACAGGGCCCCCGTTGGACGGCTGATTTCGAATTCCGCCGGACGCGAGTCTGTGACCCGTGGCCGGTCGGGAGTTCCCGCCCCGACGCTTGTTCCCACCTCGACCTCGGAGGATCCAGAAAGAGCTGAAATGCCTGAATACCTGCTCCGCGAGTCCCACCTGCTCGGCCTTCGTTCCAGCCCCAGCGGGCCCTTTGTCTCCGCCTCCCGATACAGCCGTTGCAGTGCGGTTGCCCCCTGCGGGCGATACCAGTTCTGTCCCAGACCACCGGCGGTTCCGCCCTGGATCGGCCGCACAGCCTGCCCCATAAAGACGGCACGCCCACCACCTTGCGTGCCCGGAGGAATCACCGTGTTCACCGGATAACTCGCAACCCGGCTCCCCTCAGTGAGTCCCGCCCCGTCAGCCTCTCTGGGAACGTCGGAAAACGCCAACGCTATGCAGCAGGCAAGTAGCATTACCACCGAATGCCCACGTTCCGGAAATAATTTTACGGCTAGTCGGTCTATCATCTTAAATCCTGACGGAAGGAACCCTTACGGCAAGACAGGGGCCACGCCCGCAAGGGTTGCCTTGGCCTCAGTCTAATTCCCTATAAACCTCAAATCAAGATATCGACGACCTTGCCGCCTTAGTCTAAGACAACCTGCCGCTAATCTGGTTGTTCCGGAGGTTAGGTTGCCGTATGATGACTTGGCATACGACGTAAGCAATCTGGCATTAGGTCGACAAGACGAAATTACGACGCCGTGACCGTTTCGCGGCAGCCCTGAGCCATCAACGATACAATCGCCCTGGGAATCTTTGGGAGCGGCAACACCTGGTCAACGACACCGGCTCTGATGGCCGCGCCAGCCATGCCAAATACATAGCTGGTGGCACGATCCTGTGCCACGGTCCATGCCCCGTGTTCACGCAGCTTCGCGAGACCGGCAACCCCGTCACGACCCGCCCCGGTCAAGAGCACCCCGACCGCCTTGGCACCACATGCGCCGGCGATGGACTCGAACATCAAGTCCGCCGCAGGGCGATGGCCGGACACCCGAGGACCACCCTCCAATACAACGATGAGCTCCTCACCCCGGCGGGCGACCTGCATGTGCAGGCCTCCTGGTGCGATCAGGATCTCGCCGGTCTTGACCGGCTGTCCATCGACCGCTTCCCGCACAACCATCCGGCACGTCGCGGCCAGCCGCTCGGCCAGAACGGTGCTGAAATAAGGCGGCATGTGCTGGGCGACCAGAACAGGCGGGAAATCCGACGGAAACGACGGCAACATTCTCGCCAGCGTCTGGGGGCCGCCGGTGCCGATCCCGATTCCCACCACCCACCGGCCCTTGATTCCGCTCGCAATCAGCTCCTCCGGGACGTCGGCCAAAGGCCCGCGAGACCCCCGCGATTTCGCGGCACGCACTGCGGCGAGAATCTTCTCGCAGAGCAGTTCCCTGAATCTCGGAATGCCATCAACGCCCGTCTTCCTCGGCTTGACGACAAAATCAAAAGCCCCTCGTTCCAGCGCCTCCATGGCCATGCTCGCGCTTTCCCGGTTCAGCGACGCGATGACCACGATCCTCGCAGAGCATCTGGACTGAACCAGATTCAGGATCTCAAGACCCTGCCGGTCAACCATGTCGACATCCACGGTCACCACGTCGGGCTGCAGGTGATCGATCTTCTCGATCACCTCCTCGCAGCCGGAGGCGAAACCAACGACCTCGATGTTACGTTGGCCGGACAGCGCGCTTCGCAGGATCGTTCGAACAAACGTGCTGTCGTCGATGATCAGAAGTCGGATGTTCGAGTGAGCCACCGGCATCCCCCTGCGTTCTCTCCGCTCAAGCGGCTCGGCCGTCGCCACGGCAAGAGGCTACTCCACGAACCGGACGCCGACGTAACGAATAGAACCCTCGACGCCCACATGGCGCACTTCAGCGTCCAGAACGTAAAAGTTGTTGTTAACATTGAACGAGAGCGAAAGAATCTCACCGATAGCAGGCACATAGTCGGTGATCACCCTCGCACCGCCGACCACGATGTCGGCCAACAAGCCGCGTGCGGTCAATCCGAAGCGCGAACAAACCTCGACGGGCACCGAGCCCGATTCAAGCTCATATCGCGTATGTCGCCGCCGGTTGCAGGAACCCGGCCAGTCATTTCCGATCTCCACCAGTCTGAAATGCCGCCGCAGTTCGGCCAGCAGTTCTTCGCCGGTTGCGATGGTCACCATGTGAGCTTCTGCCTCCGTTATTTCGTCGCCAGCAGGTGCGGCTTATCGGACGAGCGATCACCGTCGCGCATGCCGCCCGTTCTGTCTTCGGCTAGCAGGCACCATGAATCGAGATACAAGCGGACGCATTGAGGAATCGCAGCGGCAAACCACTGGAAAGCCGCGCACGAGTTCACAAAGGCATGCTGTCCAGAAAAGCCTGGTTGCTCGGGAATTTTCTCAGGGAATCGAGCAGCATTTCCATCGCCTTGTTCGGCGGCTGATTGCAGATCTGTCGCCGGATCCGGTAGGTCTTCTCCGTAACTTCCTTGCCCAGGAGCAATTCCTCCTTGCGTGTGCCGGACTGATTAAGGTCGATGGCCGGCCAAAGCCGCAAGTTGGCCAAATCACGGCTGAGCATGATCTCCATGTTGCCCGTACCTTTGAACTCATTGAAGATGACCTCGTCCATGCGGCTGCCGGTTTCGATAAGGGCCGAGGCCATGATGGTGAGGGAACCTCCATGCTCGATGTTGCGCGCCGAGCCGAATATCGCCTTGGGCTCGGCAAGGGCTCGGATATCGATGCCCCCGCTCATGGTCCGGCCTGAGGAGCGAATGCCCGCGTTATAGGCCCTGCCCAGGCGGGTCAGCGAATCAAGGAGAATGAAGACGTTCCGGCCGGTCTCGACCATCCGCTTGGCTTTTTCGATCATCAGGCGGGCGATGCGAATGTGGCTGGCGACGTTCTGGTCATTACTGGATGCGACGACCTCGCCCCGAACCGTCCGCCGCATTTCGGTCACTTCTTCCGGACGCTCGTCGATCAAGAGAACCATCATGTAAACTTCGGGATGGTTCGCGGCAAGCCCGGCGGCCATCTGCTGCAAAAGGACCGTCTTGCCGGTCCGGGGAGGGGCGGCAATCAGACCCCGCTGCCCCAGCCCGATGGGCGTCATGAGATCGATAACGCGCATGGAGAGCGAACCGCCGGGCGTCTCGAACCAGAGCCTGCTGGTGGGGTCAATAACGGTCAGCTCGGCGAAATCGGGCAGTTCCCCGTAGGCCTCGGGTTCCAAGCCGTTTACCGATTGG
The DNA here is from genome assembly GCA_035384605.1 of Phycisphaerae bacterium. Lineage (NCBI taxonomy): Bacteria > Pseudomonadati > Planctomycetota > Phycisphaerae > Phycisphaerae bacterium. Next base: position 13,128 of record DAOOIV010000033.1, on the reverse strand, counting down.
ACGGCGGACAGAACCAATCGAGAACGTCCGCCATGCCCGTTCACGACCCCCAGGCCTGTGACCGTCTCGCCGCCGCGGAGATGCCATCGCCTGATGATTGAGTCAGGAACGAATGCATCCGTCGAATGGACGGCGTAGTTGCGCCTGGGAGAGCGCAAGAACCCTCCGCCGTTCTCCTGCAACTCCAATGTGCCATCAACAATCGACTCGGGCATCCGCCTCTCCTGAAACCTGTTGCCTGCTTTTGCTCGTGGACGAGTAGGCCCGTCATGATCGCCCGCCGTCAAGCACCCAGCGGCCCCGGAAAACCGAAGGAGTGTGCCGACGGCTGCTCGTTGGCCAGGAACGAACGGAAAAGCTACCGCACTGCCGCCGCCAGCACATTGATGAATTCCGGTGTCGTGCCACAGCAGCCCCCGATAATGTTGGCCCCGGCCTCAATCACCTCGCGTGCCTTCTGGGCAAACTCCTTAGGGGTCATCCTGTACACCACCCGGCTGCCATCGATTTCGGGCAGCCCGGCATTGGCCTTGACCCAGATCGGCTTGCTGGTCGCGGCTCGCAAGCGGCCGGCTACCTTGATATAGTTATCTATGCCGATTCCACAGTTGCATCCGATGACATCGGCGCCGGCCTCGGTCAGACCCTGTACCGCCTGTTCCGGCGTCACCCCCATGAGCGTGCAGGACTTGTCTCGGCCGGAATCGAAGGTCATGCTGCCCACCACCGGCAATCCGGTGGTCTTGGCTGCTCGAACGGCGGTCATGGCCTCCGTCAAATCGGCCATCGTCTCGACGACCAAGCCGTCCGCCCCGCCGGCCGCGAGGGCCTCGGCCTGTTCCCTGAAGACATCATAGAGCGTCTTCTCGTCGACCTCGCCGATCAACAGCATCTTGCCGCTGGGACCCATTGACCCGAACACCTTGGCCCTGTGGCCGGCAGCCCGCCTGCTGATACAGGCACCCGCCTCATTGAATTCTCTCATCCTGGCCTCGAATCCATGGCTGGCAAGCACGATCCGATTGCCCCCAAAGGTGTTGGTCAGAATGATCTCAGAGCCTGCCGCGACATACGAGGCGGCGACCTTCTCGACCAGCTCCGGCTTGCTGATATTCCATTCCTCGCGGCAGTAGCCAGGCGGGCACCCGAGCTTATCGAGTTCGGTTCCCCAAGCACCATCGGCCAGCGTCACTCTGCCGACGTAATCCTGAACATTCGCAACCATCATCTGCCCTCATTCGCACTGGAGGGTCTGCGGACCACCCTGGTCGTGTCCTGCCTTGGCGCGCCATGCAGCTTGGCCGTGTCAGAATGTGGCCACGCGCCGTAAGCCAGCCATGGATGTCGGGCGTACCCATCCACACCCGCAAGACTCACAGGCGCCTTGAGTCCTGCCCAGAGAGAAATTCACAAGGGCCGCGTCTTCCGGACATCGGCCTGATTGAAAAGGCCGTTCAGATGACTAGAGTAGCCCGAGTCGCCTCCGCGAGCAACCCTGGCGAGCAAACAACGAACGACGGGGGTTTCTGAAAGCTGAAGAGGATTTCAAACCTTGAGAATCATCCGCGAGCCAAAGGTCTATCTTCTCGGCCGGCAGACGATCGACCCAGAGGAACTGAGCCGTTTCCTGGCCGACCACGAGGTGGCCAATTGGACCACCGACACGGATATCGCCGGTCAGAAGCTGTGCGAGATCGCCGGCCGGGTCTGCTACATGAGTTTCGCCAAGCCCCGTCCCGGAGGCAACAAGGCTTATCTGGGACATCTTTTGGAGGTCGGACACGGCAGTGTGCTGGAACACGCCGTGTTCAACCTGCTGATCACTGGCGTCTCACGGAGCTTCACCCACGAACTGATCAGGCATCGGGCCGGTTTCGGTTACTCCCAACTCTCGCAGCGCTACGTGGACGAATCCACGGCGGATTTCGTCGAGCCCGACTGCATCGCCCGGGACCCTGGCCTGCATGCCGTCTGGCTGCGGGCCATCGAAAAAAGTCTGGAGGCTTATCGGGAACTGGTAAACGCCCTGATGAACGCCCCTTGGCAGGTCCAGGATAAGACTCTTCAGCGCAAGATTGCCCGACAGGCGGCCCGGTCGGTCTTGCCAAACGCGACGGAGACCAAGATCTTCGTCACGGCCAACGCCAGAGCCTTGCGCCACTTCATCGAGATGCGATGCAGCGAGTCTGCCGAGGTTGAGATTCGGAAGGTGGCGGCGGAGGTTCTGCGGGTTCTTCAGAAAGAGGCCCCAAACCTGTTCGGCGACTACGAGCTGCACCCGCTTCCGGACGGCACTTTCGAGGCTCGCACTCGTCATCGCAAAGTGTAGCAAAGAATCAGGACCCTTCACGCCCGAGACGGCTGGGCCTCGCAGACCCAGCGCCGCGCCCTGGGTAGCGTCGCGACCTTTCAGTTGTTGATAGCAGGAATACGTTCCGAACAAAAAAGCACGGCCCGCGTGCGTTGTCTCGCACATGGGCCGCGCTGCGTCCCTTCCGCCTCTCATTGCCGCATTCTGCGGCCGTCATTGTTTGCGCATTTCACGGCCGATTGAACAACCCAATCACTGTGAAATGCCACAAGGCTTCCTTCCCCTCCCCTCCTCCTCATCCTCCAATGCGCTTCATTCCCTGCCGGCTTCTCTTTCCCCGCTGGCGCTCCGAGGCCCCTCCGGCGCCTCGTGCGTCAAATAACCATCGCTCAGCGCGAACTCCACACTTGGCGCCGATTGTTCACACCGACCAGCCAGCCGACCGCGATCATCAGACTCGACATAGCGCAGGCTGATTAGACCAAACCTCGCTGTTGTACATGCACGAGAACGTGCGAATAAGAATCGCGAGACCAGACAGAAGAACCGGTCGTCGCATCTGAATCCTCAGCATCCGCCACGACAGAACATCACAGCGGAATGGCGTCTCCTCTACCCATATTCTAACAGCAAGCGGTGTGCCAGTGGAAGTGGGTAGTTTTGCCGATGCCACTAAGGCTTTCCCAAGCTTCGCTTCTATCGTGGATTACACCAAAGAAATCTTTGTTCAAAGGCACATTTGATCAATTGCCGCCATCCGGGCCAACGCCACGATGATGTCGGCGAGCAACAGCGATAACCTATGCCAATACAATGAAAGCAGACCTAATATTGTGTCCTATAAAGAGATATCACCAATGAAAAGCATGTGGCACCCGCGCGCGACCAAGATGCTTTGCGTCAACACTCGACTGGCATGCGGCAGTCTGCGCTTGCGGTCCTGAGGTCCGATAACAGCGAGTTTGGGCCGTCAGCGTCACGAATGGCAAGCCTTTTCAGCACCGGATGCATAACAGAACGGGATTGCTTTCTGGCTCAATCAGCATAGAGGGGAGGCGCTCTAGCCGCTGGGCAGATGATCGTGGTCAGTAATCCACCAGACCAATGAGCTTCCCCAGCACCTTCACGGTTGTGGAGAAGCTCGGCCAAGACGGCCTCTCGCCGTTTTGCCGTAGGAGCAATAGGGTCGTGTCATCATCGAGTCGTACCGGGCTTGCCCACTTGCGGACGCCGGCAACTATCTCGTGGTTCAAGCCCTCCGGACGGCTGCCGTCAAGTCTCTCAAGAATACCGAGCAGCTCATCGAGACCGAGTCTTGCCCCCGCGGGATTTGCCGCTTCGATCAACGAATCAGTATAGAGAAGCACGAGATCGTCTTCTGACAACGAGACGGCGAATTGTTGATAATCCGTCGGTTCGATCACGCCCAGCGGAAGGTTGCGAACCCGACTCACTTGCTCGGGCATGGTGGGCACGAGGGGCCTCCAGCGGCGGTCACGGCTCCGGTACCACAACGGAGGCGGATGGCCGGCGTTGCAGAGAATGAGGTGACCCGTAGGAGCGAAGTAGGTGGCGAGAACGGCGGTGGCGAAGCTCCCATCGTTGGCGACCAGACCGAATTCGCGGTTCAGGTCTCGCGCAAACTTTGTCTGATCGAGTCGGTTAATGTGCTTCTTCATCAGATTACGCAGGACAACCGCCAAGTCGGCAGCGGCGTTGCCATGGCCGGCCACATCAGCCACGATGAACCGAGCGATCCGCCCGCTGCCACACATCGAGACATAGTGGATATCCCCGCCCTGCTGCCCCTCGGCATGCGGAAGACTCAGAACCCATGCGTCGATGCCAAACACCGAGACGGTGTCCTCAACGGCCCTGTTGCCGCCCCAGATCTCCATACACTGGAGCCGGTGGCGGTCGTGAGTTCCCTTGGGCGTGGCGATCATCGGGCTAATGCTCCGGTATGCACGTGCAACCCAACCCCAGGATTGTAGCACCCGGCCCCCATCCAAGCACACGGGGCATCGGCCTTGGCTCTTCACTGAAGAACCGGGAACACGTGCAGTAGCGGGAGCCTGCACGCACCCTGAGGAGTCCGCCAGCCGACCCACCCCTCGCTTTGGCAAAGTGGGCAATCTTGCCGGCATCGGTGACCGCGATCGACCCGGTGTACCCGCCGGGACGCTAGCCCCGCGCTTCGACGGTCGGCCAGCAGGTTGCTAGAATGTTCCCGTTTGGCAAAGGGCGTGAGAACCAGTAAGGAGCTGAGCAATGGCCAGGATTCAGATCGGCATCAACATGGAGTTCGTCCGCCATCACGACATGTCTTTCGTCGCGGGTGTGGAGAAGGCGGCCGAGATCGGCTACGAGTTCATCGAGCCCATGGTGCATTGGGGACGGGAACTGATGAGCGAGGCCGGCTACTTCCATACGGTCTCAATGTTCGAGGATCCCCTCGACATTCGGGCAATTTGCGAGAAGTATAAGGTTCGCTGTTCAGGTCTCAGCGCCCACTCGCCGTTGTGCAAGCCCGATATCAGCGTCAACTATCTGCGATCCGCGATCCGTTTTGCCGCCGAGCTTGCGGCCCCGATCGTCAACACGGACGAAGGACCCAAACCTGATTTCACCGACGAAGCCACCGACCACGTTCTTATGACCTATACGCTGACGCTAGCGACTCGCGCCGCCGAAAAGCGCGGCATCTTGATCGGCCTGGAGCAGCACCAGCAGTACAGCAAGACTCCCGCGGGGCTCGACAGAATATACGGCCTGGTCAAGTCCAAGTCGCTGGGCATCAACTTCGACACGGGCAACGCGTACCTGGCCGGTGCCGACCCGTACGAGTGGCTCGAACGCTGCCGAGACCGCGTCATCCATATGCACGCCAAGGACATCAGCCTCAAGCAGAGCCAGGACGAACGAGGCAAGGTTACCGGTACGCCGGTTGGATGCGCTTGCGGTGAAGGGGTCATCGACTGGAAACGTGTCATCGACATCCTCAAGCCCGTCCAGCGGACGATCTGCTTCAGCGTGGAATGCGGCACGATCGACCAGGCGGCGGCCAGTCTCGACCACCTCAAATCACTGATTTGAGCCGCGGGTGAGGCCATACCGCACGTCGCACCGTCCGGGGGGACATAACGGGCACGTCCGGCACAGGCAACATGAGATCGACACCCTCATTGACCGACCGCGTCATGTACGTGATCGCCAGGCATCATGCCGAGGCGGTTTACAGGCGGTTCATGGCTGCGACTCGCAAAGCGACGGAAGTCCAGAAGCAAGTCCTCGCGGCGCATGTTCGCCGCAATGCCGACAGCGACTTCGGGCGCGACCATCTCTTCGATCGGATCGGATCAGTGGACGCGTTCCGAAGGCAGGTTCCGATTCTGCGTTATGAGGATCATCGACCCTACATCGAACGAGTCTGCAATGGACGCCTCCAAGCCATGTTCGGGGGGCGGCAACGCGTCAGAATGTTCGCCCTGACCAGCGGAACGACCGACCGCCCCAAATACATACCGGTCACAGATGAATTCTTGAGGACGTTCCGTCGCGGCTGGAACGTCTTCGGCATCAAGGCCCTTCTGGACCATCCCCAGGCGTTTCTGCGCGGAATCGTGCAAGTAACGTCCAGAATGGATGAATCAAGGACCCCTGCGGGTATTCCCTGCGGGGCGATTACGGGCTTGATGGCCGCAACCCAGAAACGTTTGGTCCGCAAGTACTACGTTGCACCCCAGTGCACCGCCCAGATCACCGAGCCTGTCGCGAAGTATTACGCGATCATGAGGCTCGCGATCGCTCAGGACGTCGCCTTCATGATCACCGCGAATCCGGCCACCCAACTGAAGCTTGCCCGCACTGCCGACGAGCATCGGGAAAGGTTGATCCGCGACGTCCATGACGGGACGCTGTCTTTCGAGTTATTTGTTCCTGCCCAGGTTTTCGCAAGCCTGAAAGACCGGCTGCGACCTGATCATGAGAGAGCGCGGGAGCTCGAGGGCATTGTTGAACGATATGGGGCCCTTTTGCCCAAGCACTACTGGAATCTGGCCTTCATTGCCAATTGGACCGGCGGCACCATGGGCCTGTATCTCCAGGACTTTCCGAAATACTTTGGGGACGTGCCGGTACGAGACATCGGTTTGCTGGCCAGCGAGGGGCGAATCTCCATCCCGATGGAGGACTACACGCCGGCGGGTATCCTCGACACCCAGAGCCACTTCTTCGAGTTCGTGCCGCCGGATCGAATCGAAGAAACCAACCCGAAGACTTTTCTGTGTCACGAACTCGACGTCGGTCAGGAGTACTTCGTGTTGATGACCACCGCGTCGGGGTTGTATCGCTACCACATCGGCGATCTGGTCCGAGTAGTCGGATATGAGGGGCAGGCACCGTTGATCGAATTCCTGAGCAAGGGAGCCCACATCTGCTCGCTGGCCGGCGAGAAACTCACCGAGCATCAGGTTATGCAGGCGGTGAGTCAGGCGGCCGGTCGGACGGGGATCGGCGTGACCGGTTTCGTGCTGGCCCCGCGCTGGGGTGACCCGCCGTATTACATGCTGCATATCGAGACACGGGGCGCTGGTGACGAGGTTCTCGAAGAACTGACAGCAGAGGTAGACGTCCGGCTGTCAACGCTGAACATCGAATATGCTGAACGACGCCGGAGTCTGCGACTCGGCGCCATCCGTGGGAACGCCCTGCCCGATGGCTTTCTTGCACGACTGGATCACGAGCAGGCCGAGAGCCGCCGCCGCGGCAATGAGCAGTTCAAACACCGTTACCTTTACTCGCGCCCGGGCGAGGATGCGGCGTTTCCATCGCGGCAGGCCCTGGGTTCGACGGGGCGCCCAACCGAATGAACGTCCGATGCAACTCCACAAACGTGCAAGCAGTGCGCAGAAAACGGACCCCGGGCGTCATCAGACCCGGGGTCCGAATGAGAGAGCCTGTCGAGTGGCCGGCTGCTGTCAGCGCCTGCGGACCAAGAACAAGCCGAGGCTCAGGAGAACCAGAGCCGTCGGCTCAGGGGTCAGGGTGATGTCATCGAAGCGAACGTCGACATCCCAGGTTCGGGTATCGTGAACCGCACCGCTGCTGATGTCCGGCGCCGCGACCTTCAAGAGAATAGTCATGGGCCCGCCGTCGCCAACCGCACTCACCGAAAACTGCACCCATGCATTGGGGTTCGGAGCACCGCCGGCCATATTGTCAATCAGATTCGTGACTTGCGTATAGGTGACGTCCAAGTCGTTGGCATCAGCCAAGCCGTTCTTCAAGCCGATCTGGATATCCGGGAACTGCGCCGGCATCGGGGGAGTGCCGTGATCGACGATCCGAGGATGCATTCCGTCCCACGCTGTACCGTGCTGGATGTATACTGTATTGACCCACCCGGTCAACTCGTACGTCGTGCCTGCGACACTGTTGAAGCTGATATACTTGAGTTGAGTGCACGTGCTTGGCGGGTCGGTTTCACCTTTATTCGGGTCGGCGCCATTCCAGAAAGCGTTGTGTTGAACGACCAGCGTGCCCGGATCGCCAGAGTGGCTCCCCGGATCGGGCTGGCCTTTGGACTTCCTGCCATCCGGCCAGTCGGTAAGGATCTGTCCTGTTGAGCCGAAGTACTCTTTGTGATCGTTGTTGCCGGGCCGGCTATCATAGCCCTTAAACAAGTCCACCTGCCACCCATCATAGGCCGATGCGCCGCCGACGCCCCAGTCTGCGCCGCCGTTGACGCCGCTGGTGAAAGTCTCTGTCCCACCGACAACCACTGCGGCCGACGCCCCGGCAGCCATGACCCCAAACACAAACAGTGCAACCAGGTATCTCATCGCTGTTCCTCCTCGCGGCATTCCGGCAAACGGGTTGAATGGGTCCGGCGCGCCCACGCAGCTCGCCGGCATACGCAAGTCCCGTCCGGAATTGGACCGCCTTCCTGAGAACCTCCCCTATCGAAATGCGACTCACGCGAATCGCACTGTACGCGTGTTTCTCACCTGAGCGCCGATCGCATCCCGCCACGGGTTCAAGCCAAGACCCAACTCGCAGCTCTTGAGCCTGTCGATTCAGTAGGTGAAACAATGCAATGCACGACAAACGGCCCTAACAACGAAAACCCTTGGAGGTGACGACCCTAAAGTACTCCGCAGATGCTCGAAGAAGTGTCTCTCTCCCGAGCATCTGTTGACGCGCTTTAGCGACAGCAAGGCGGGGCCGGATATACACCCCCGCCAAATCAGCATGAACCCATCATAGAGGAACTCTGGAAAGCGTGTCAACAAGAATCTTTGATTCGGGCTATCTTCCGGCATTGTGGAACCCTCCCTCGCTGAGCTCCAGGCGACCTATCCTGCGTTGGTCTGGATGCTCGGGCGGAGGCCTATCTGCCGCCACAACCTAAACTTGCGCTCTGGAAACGAGAGAATTGCCGTGACCGGTCATTCCCCGATGCGTCAAGCTGGGGAATCTGCCGGCTGCCGGCGTCGTTAAGTCGCTGTGACCACTGCTCTGAGACAAGCTCGCTCCCGCAGGCCTCAGGGAGACTCTAAAACGGTAATCTGGGCATACCGAGATTACCGTAGGGGAATAACCACTTCAGGACACTTCTTGTGGTCCGTAGCCGCAACGAAACGCTGTCCTTTGCCGTTGACCGCTTTGTCGTCTGGCCCCGCCCGCCTGCTCGGCCGTGGAGGCCAGCTTCGCTGCGGCGAGGCTCCCGTCCAAGGAGAGCCGCCCCAAGCGTCATGCCCTGGTTCTCTCAGCCGCAACCGTGTTGACGCTCAAGTGATGCCCATATTACAACAGCAACCACACTCGCCGGTCGAAAAGCTTGAGTCGGCTCATCAAACGAGGGTACACAGAACATGCGCATAGGCAGAGATATCAGTCGTCGTCAGCTCCTGCGAATCAGCGGACAAGGAATCGTCTTCGCAGGCCTGGGCCCCCTGCTTCGTACCCGCCCCTGCCATGGTGATATCTCGCTCAACGAGAAGGTGACTATCGCGATCATCGGATGCGGCGGCATGGGAACGCGGCACATCGAGGCCCTCTCGGTTAACCCGCAATGCACGATTGCCGCGGTGTGCGATTGCTTCAAGCCGCGATACGAAAACGCCATCGGCGTCGTCGATAAGCTGTCGGGCAAGAAGCCTGACGGTTATCAGGATTTCCGACGGGTGCTGGATCGCAAGGACATCGACGCCATCTGGGCGCCAACACCCGACCACTGGCACCCCCTGATGACCATCCTGGGCTGCCAAGCCGGCAAGGATGTGTACGTCGAGAAGCCTGTGTGCCCCACCGTTGCCGAGGGGCGGGCCATGGTTCAGGCCGCGCGCCGCTATGGCCGGGTAGTGCAAGTCGGTACACAACAACGGTCAATGACCATCTTCCAGGACGCCATGAAACTCATCCACAGCGGGCGGCTGGGGCAGATCACTTCGGCCACTTGCTGGGTCGGCGTCAACGGCTGGCAGGTTGGTGAGACCCCCAGACCGGTGCCAGAAGGACTGGACTGGGACATGTGGCTCGGACCGGCCCCCAAGGTTCCTTACTCCCCAGAGCGGCACTACGGATTCATGGGTTGGCACGACTACTGCCGAGGCGGCCAGCTCACCAACTGGGGCGTTCATCTGATGGACATCGTGCATTGGGGCATTGGCGAGGACCGCCCCTTGAGTGTTCAGGCCCTCGGAGGCAGCTATCGGGGCGGCGCCGGGGCGGACAACTATGAGAACATTGAGGCTTTGTTCGAGTACAAGGGCTGTACCGTAACCTGGGAACAGCGCCACTCAAACCAGTACAACGGACACGACTACGGCATCAAGTTCCAGGGAACCAAAGGTTCGCTGACCATCGACCGGAACACGTTCGAGGTCTGGCCGGGACGACTGGGTATACCACAGTATGTCGGCGAACCCGAGCGGAGTTGGGCTCACCCGCCGCATCACAACAACTTTTTTGACTGCATCCGAAGCCGCAAGCTGCCGGCCGCGGACATCGAACAGGGCTTCCGTTCCACGATACCCGTGCTGCTTGCGGGCATCGCGTTGAAGGTGGGCCGCAAGCTTCTGTGGGACGGCGAGAACGAGCGGTTCATCCGCGACGCGGAGGCCGACCGTCATCTGTCACGAGCTTACCGGGCTCCGTGGCACCTGTAGAATCCGGGGATCGGAACCAGAACAGGAGCATACCTGTGATCAATAGACTCTCTCGACTCACGTGTGTCGCCGCGATTTCGACGGTTACGCTGGCGGGCGGTTGCAGCGGCGTGGCCGGGCCATCCGGCGTGGTCGTTCCGCAAAAAAGCTCGGTCGAGCAGGCCTTTGCAGCCCTGCCCGCCATGGCTTCCCAGAGCGATGCTCTGATCGCCCAATTGGCAGGCGATGATGAGAAGGCTCGTTCCGAAGCCCGACAATTGCTGCCCCGCGAAGGCATCGAAGTGGTACCCAAGCTGGTGCCGCTGGTCGGGCATGAGAAGGCCGCGGTCTGGAGCGCAGCTTTCAACGTGCTGGCCGACTTCGCCAACCAGGTGAGTATTCCGGGTCGCGAGGCCGACCGAGTCAGAGTGGCTGCTTGCATCATGACCCTCGTGGCCCCCGATCGGCCGGAGGAGGTAAAGATCCGAGGACTCAGACTCCTGCCTCTGGTCGTTCCTGAAGGGTTTGATGTCGGCCCCATGGCCGCTCTCCTATACGACGCGAGTCTTCAGGAAAAGGCACGCGCGGCATTCGAGGAGATGGGCACGCCCGAGGCGAGCACCGCCCTCCGAGACTACCTTCCCAAGGCGAAACCGGATTTCCAGATGGCGATCCTCAACTCGTTCGCCCGCCTGCAGCGCATGGCCAACGTGCAGGCGGCCCTGGCCATGACAAAGAGCGAGAACGCGGCCGTGCGGGCCGCCGCTCTGCGAGCCATTGCATGGACCGGTGATCCCAGTTTACTGAACGTCGCCAGGGCGGTTGTGGCTGTTGCTGACGCCTCGACACATGCGGAGGCTATGGACGGAATGCTGCGGCTTGTTGGAGCCATTGCCGACAGAGGAGGGAACTGGCAGCTGGCGGTGAACACATACCTTGACATTCTCAAGACCGGCCAGGGAATGGATCGCGACGGCGCTATAGCCGGATTGGGACAGATCGGCGACGGCACTTGCGTCAGGCCGATTCTCGATGCCATTCAGGACGCGGAGCCACATACCTGGCGTGCCGGCATCGGGGCCCTGACCTCGATGCAGGGTGTAGACGTCACCAGAGCAATCGTTGAGTCCTATCCGCGCGTTCCTCGCAACACTCAGCTAGCTCTGGTTTCCGTGCTGGGGGACAAGAGACACGCGCCGGCCGCACCGATTCTCACGCAGGCAGCACAGTCGGAGGATCCGGCGTTTCGCATGGCGGGGCTCAAGGCCTTGGCGGCAGCGGGGTTACCCGAGGGCATTGATCTGCTGACGACGGCCGTCCGGGCCGGCAGTGACGAGGAGAAAGCGGTCGCCCGGCAGGGTCTGCTCGCAGTGGCGGATTCGCTGAGGGCCGCCGGCAGGAAGAACGAGGCCGGGACGGCCTATCTGGCATCTTTCGACAACGCGGCTGCGACCGACCACGATACCCGTCAGCGGGCGATTGAAGGCATTGCCGCCTGTCCGATCGCAGATGCCGCCGAAGCGGTAAAGGCCGCCGCGACGGACAAAGACCTGCGACCGTCCGCGATGAGTGCGCTGCTGAGCGTCGGCTCGGCTTTGACAGCCGCCGGCAAGAAGGACGCGGCTCTTGAGCTCTATCAGACGTTGACGCAGATGAGTCCGCCACTCGAAATCATGCGCGAGGTCGCCAAGGGAATGGCCGCAGCCGGCGCGAAGGTCGATCTGCAAGGTCTGCTGGGCACGATTACGAACTGGTGGGTGGTTGGGCCGTTTGAGTTGGGCGAGGAGAACAAAGGTTGGAATATGAGGTACGTCGACGAGCCAAACGTCAACTTGTCCGGCCGCTACATGTCCGGCAAGCGACGGGTTCAGTGGAAGGCGGTGGTATCCGAGGATCCCAACGGAAAAATCGATCTGAGAAAAACGGTCGCCGACGGCGAGCAGTGCATCGCCTACGCATATACGGAGATCACGGTCGAAAAGCCGACGGACGCCGTTCTGTTGGTGGGCGTCGATGACAGCGAGAAGATTTGGGTTAACGACGAGCAGGTGTTTGAATTGTGGCAAGCACGGGCGATGGTCGTCGATAATGACCGGGTACCGGTCAAACTCAAGGCCGGGACCAACAGGATTCTGATGAAGATCTGGCAGAACACCATGGGCTGGGAGTTCTGCATGCGAATCACCAGACCGGACGGTTCGCCGGTTTCGTTTGCCCAGAAGACCGAGTGAGGAAGCAACATGCTGATTCATCTGCTGGCCATCGGCGCGGCAATGGCCGTTGCTCAGGCAACCGAACCACCGCTGCGTTTTGAGCGGCTGCGCATCGGTGACGTAACCTTTGAGGCTGCGGCCGCGTTCGACGTGAATAACGACGGTCGCCTCGATATTGTCTCCGGCGGGTGCTGGTTCGAGGGGCCGGAATTCTCGCGAAAACATAAGATCGCCGACGTCATGCGGGTGGAGGACTATTACGACGATTTCTCCTGCTATCCGATGGACGTTAACGGGGACGGTTATCAGGACATCATCACCGGCGGCTGGTGGGGTGGGACACTCCGCTGGCGGGAAAACCCCAGGGGCCGGCCGATCGAGTGGGTCAGCCACGACATCGACAAGTGCGGCAACATCGAGACCACGCGGTTCTGGGACGTGGACGGTGACGGGC